>JAWACX010000023.1:0-14352 GCA_038896575.1 Thermoplasmata archaeon | reverse complement strand
GCCATTGGCATCAATCACAAGCACAGAAGGCGGGACCTCAATCCCAAGATACTCTACCTTCTTTTTCTTTACAAATTCGTGTCTGTCCGTAATCTCAATAACCTCTCCATTATCACCTACAAAGTTCTCTATTTTTGTTTGTATGATTTTGATGCGGGCTAATAAGCCAGCAACACCGGTAGTTGGGTCCTTTTCCATCAGGGAGAGTATATAATACTCTATATATAAATGTTTCTATTGATAAAAAATTTTATTTTTCAAACAAATTTTATGTCTCCAGGCTCACCGAAAGGTTTAAATTCAGGTCCCCGTATAAACACAGAGGGGAAAATATGAGAACATATGTCAAACTCCTGTTCAATAGCGAAGGTAAACCTCCTCTAGAGGTAGTCAAGGATATGCGGAGCCTTGGTTTCAGACCGGAAGTCGGTGAGTTCGATTTTTCCATTGGATGGAAATTACCATCTGAATATGGAGAAATCGTTACGAACCTCCACAAGATGCTTCACGGAAGCAAAGTGCTCTACTCCCTTGTGACCAAGGAGGAGGACTAAGATTTTTTTTAAATTTTTTATTTTAATTTCTGCAGTTTTCCAGGGACAAACATGAATGCAGATGAACTTTATGCTATCTGTAAGCGCAGGGGTTTTCTCTGGCAATCCGCTGAAATCTATAGCAGCATTGCCGGATTTTACGATTACGGGCATCTTGGAGCCGTATTGAAAAGGAATTGGGAAAATCTCTGGCTCAGATTCTTTCTCTCCCTTAACGAAAACTACCATCTGATAGATACACCTACAATAATGCCAGAGGCAGCATTGAAGGCCTCTGGTCATGTAGATCTCTTCACAGATTTTCTTGTGACTTGCAAGAACTGTAGCCAGCCATACAGGGCTGATGCATTAATTGAGGAAATTGCAGGGATTGAAGCGGAGAGTTTAACTGCACAGGAACTGGATGTAAAAATAAAGGAGTTAAAAATAAAATGTCCGAGATGTGGACACACTGAGTTTACAGAGGCCAAACCATTCAACATGATGTTTCCGATTTTGATTGGTGCAACAGGCAAGGACAGGGGCTTTCTCCGCCCGGAAACTGCACAAGGAGCCTATCTAAATTTTCACAGAGAATTCGAAGCATGCAGAAAGAAATTACCCCTGGGACTTGCAATAATCGGCAGGGCTTATAGAAACGAAATCTCGCCAAGGCAGGGGCTCTACCGCCTGAGAGAACTTATTCAGGCAGAACTCCAGATTTTCTTTGACCCCGAAAATTTTGATGAGCAATGCAGATGCACCAATGAACACCAAAAGCTTTCAGTGGTTCTCGTAACCCATCGCCCGGAAATCAGGCACTACAGTCCAGAGGATTTGCTGAAAACTGGTCTTCCAGAATTCTATGTTTATCATATGATTCAAATCCAGAAATTTTATACAGATATTCTTGGAATTCCGCAGGAAAAATTCAGATTTTTTGAGAAATCTGAGAAGGAGAGAGCTTTTTACAATCGCATCCACTTTGATGTGGAAGTTGAGATGGAGAGTTTAGGTGGGTTTAAAGAGGTTGCAGGTTTGCACTACAGAGGCGACTATGACTTAACACGGCACCAGAGAATGAGCAAGGTGAGCCACGAAGTAAACATTGAGGGAAGAAAATTTGTGCCCCATGTGCTTGAACTGAGTTTTGGTGTAGATAGAAATCTCTGGGCGCTTCTGGATTTGTTCATGGTGAAGGAAAATGAGAGAAATGTGCTTAAATTCAAACCCTATCTGGCTCCATACCACTGCGGAGTTTTTCCACTCTTTAAAAAGGACGGATTGGACAGGGTTGCTTTTGAGATTTACGAGAGTTTAAGAAAGCAGTTCAGGGTATTTTATGACGACTCTGGCTCAATTGGAAGAAGATACGCGAGAATGGATGAGATTGGAACTCCATTTTGTATCACAGTGGATTACGATACAATTCAGGATGGCGAGTTGAAGGATACTGTGACTGTGAGATTTAGGGATACAACTCAACAGGAAAGAGTGAAAATTTCCCAACTTTCCGAATACCTAAGTAAATTATTATTGCCTCCATAGATATCTTTATTAACATTCTTTGTTTTCCTTGCCGCGAGCGAATGGTAAAAGGAGTTGAAATAATGGAAAAGGCAAAATATGTGTGCCAGGTGTGCGGCTATATCTATGACCCTGAGAAGGGAGACCCTGATTCAGGAATACCTCCGGGCACGGCATTTGAGGACTTGCCTGAAACCTGGGTGTGTCCAGTTTGTGGTGCCAGTAAATCATCTTTTGAGAGGATGTGAGCATGCCGAGAAAACTTGCTGAAGGAGTTTACGAGGTTGGAGTTATTGATTGGGACAGAAAACTCTTTGATGAACTCATCCCGCTTCCCCATGGCACGAGTTATAATGCCTATTTGATTAAGGGCTCTGAGAAGACTGCGCTGATAGACACCGTGGATATTGGGAGGGGTGCAGAACTAATCCAGAACATTCGTTCTCTTGGAGTGGATAAAATTGATTATGTAATTGCAAATCATGGAGAGCAGGACCATTCTGGAAGTATCCCTGATGTTCTTGAGGCCTTTCCAATGGCAAAGGTTGTGACGAACCAGAAATGTAAGGACCTGCTTAAGGCATTGCTCCATGTTCAAGAGGAAAAATTCATTGTAATTTCCGACGGTGAGAAGATTTCGCTCGGGGATAAGACCCTCACATTCATATTTGCACCTTGGGTGCACTGGCCAGAAACAATGCTCACCTATCTTTTTGAGGAAAAAATCCTTTTTCCCTGTGATTTATTTGGTTCGCACCTTGCAACCAGCAAGCTATTCGTGGAAAGCAGATGCGAAATAGAAGCGCATGCTAAACGCTACTATGCAGAGATAATGATGCCATTCAGGAACAACATAGTCGCGCATCTTGAAAAACTGAAGCAATTTGAAATAAAGATGATTGCCCCGAGCCATGGACCGATATACTCAAAGCCAGAAATAATTCTGGAGCTTTACAGGGAATGGGTATCTGATAAACCTGCAAACAAAGTTCTCGTGCTCTATGTATCAATGCACGGGAGCACAAGAAAGGCAATCTTCCATTTTGTAAACAAACTTGTGTCGTTGGGGATGAGTGTCAAACAAATTGACTTAACCCATGCTGACCTTGGGGAAATTGCAATAGAACTTGTGGATTCAGCTACAGTAATTCTTGGCACTCCAACTGTGCTCACCGGTGCACATCCTGCAGCTGTCTATGCTGCCTATCTCCTGAACGCTCTTCGCCCGAAAACCAAGTTCGTTGGCCTAATAGTTTCCTATGGCTGGGGTGGCAGGGCGATAGAGCAGATTAAGAGGATGCTCACAAACATAAAACCTGCCCTGCTTGAACCAGTTTACATCCATGGTTTGCCTGCTGAGAAGGATTATGAGGCAATAGATAAGCTGGCTGAGGAGATAAAACGGCTCCATGGAACTGAAATTTAGGGTCAAACATCTCGGTTAATCTGAGGTGATGACGAAAAAAGAGGTGAAAAAATGACGGAAGTAGGACAAATATATAAATGCCAGATATGCGGAAACATCGTGGCGGTTGTGCACGCAGGGCCTGGAAAGCTTGTATGCTGTGGCCAGCCAATGACCTTGATGGAGCCAAAGCGAGAGGAGCAGGGGAAGGAGAAGCATCTGCCAGTGGTGACAAGGACATCAGAGGGTATCCATGTAGCTGTGGGCTCAGTTGCCCACCCGATGGAGGAGAAGCACTACATTGAATGGATTGAAGCGATAACTGAGAAAGGGACTTACATAAGACATCTAAAGCCCGGGGATAAGCCAGAGGCGGACTTTGAAATCTCAGAGCCAGTGCTTGCAGTGAGAGAATACTGCAACATCCATGGACTCTGGGAAACAAGGTTGTGAGGTGGTAGAGATGGAAGGAAGAATGCCTTTGCTCGGTGAAAACTTTCCAGCAATGGAGGTGAAAACCACACACGGGATGATGAAACTGCCAGATGCATTCAAGGGCAAGTGGTTCATACTGTTTAGCCATCCTGCTGATTTCACACCAGTTTGCACAACAGAGTTTGTGGCTTTCCAGAAGAGGTACGCTGAGTTCAAAAAACTCAACTGTGAGCTTATTGGCTTGAGCATAGACCAGGTTTTCTCGCATCTCAAGTGGCTTGAGTGGATCCAGGAAAAATTCGGCGTTGAGATAACATTCCCTCTGATTGCAGATGATGTGGGGAGAGTAGCAAACATGCTTGGCCTAATACATCCAGCTAAAGGGATGAGCACAGTTAGGGCCGTGTTTATTGTTGACCCGAATGGAGTAATCAGGGCAATTCTATACTACCCGCAGGAGCTTGGCAGAAACATGGATGAAATTCTGAGAATGGTGAAGGGGTTGCAAACTGTGGACGCAAACAAAGTGGCGATTCCCGCGAACTGGCCAAACAATGAGTTGATTGGTGACAAGGTGATTGTCCCACCAGCAAGCACGATTGCAGAGAAGAAGAAAAGAGAGGAAAGCAAGGCAAAAGGTGAAATAGAATGCTTTGATTGGTGGTTATGCTACAAAAAGTTGTGAGGTGGTAAAAATGAAGAGTTTGAAAGGCACAAAAACGGAAAAAAACCTGCTTGCTGCGTTTGCTGGCGAATCACAGGCCAGAAACCGTTATACCTACTTTGCCTCAGAGGCAAAGAAGGAGGGCTACGAGCAGATTTCAGCGATTTTCCTTGAAACAGCAGACAACGAAAAGGAGCATGCAAAGCGATTGTTTAAGTTTCTGGAAGGCGGGGAGGTAGAAATCTGCGGTGCATTTCCTGCAGGAAAAATTGGAACAACTGCTGAAAATCTTAAAGCTGCAGCTGCTGGTGAGAACTACGAGCACACAAAAATGTATCCAGAATTTGCAAAGATTGCAGAGGAAGAGGGTTTTCCAGAGATTGCAGCAGTGTTCAGGGCAATTGCAGTTGCAGAAAAACAGCATGAGAAAAGGTATCTGGGCTTGCTGAAGAACATCGAGGAGGGCAAGGTTTTCAAAAAGGACAGGCCAGTAAAATGGAAATGCAGAAACTGCGGCTACATTCATGAGGGCACTGAAGCACCAGAAGTTTGCCCAGCATGTGCACATCCAAGGGCTTACTACGAAATCCTTGAGGAAAACTGGTGAACACTCTTTTCTTTTTCCAGATTTTCAATTTTTCTGGAACTTTCCATGATTTTTCCTAAGACTTCATCTGCACCTTGACAATCTCATCAGCTGCCTTTAGAAACGCCTCTTCCTTTCCAGCGGGCACCTCTGCACCTGCAGCAATGTTATGGCCTCCACCTCTTCCAGTGCATTTTTCTGCGGCGATTCTGCAGCACTCTGCAAGGTTGAGACCAGCCCTTACCATCGGCTCCAGGGCTCTTGCAGAAATAGAGACAACATTTCCCCTTTTTGAGAGCACAAAGATAGGCCTTGTCTTATCCAGGAAGAATGTGAGGGCAAGCCCTCCAACACTGCCAGCAAATTCGCCTTCCTCAATCCATGTGTATTGTATTGCCTCAAGTTTTTTTGTATCTTCCTTTAACAATCTGAGCAGGTAATTTCTCACTTTCTCTCTGTAGGCATTGCGGACCTCTGCACAGTGCCCAGCATACCTTTCAAAATCAAAGAAAAGCCCCATGGCGAGTTCAGGTTTCCCTGTTCGGCCACAGGCATTAAGATAATTTGCAAGCGTTTTTGTCCTCACTCCCCATTTTGTGAAATAATCTTCCTGACTTAAAGTGAGGATTGCACTTAAATCCACATCATCCTTCAAATACTGGAGTGAGAGATAGGAGTTCAATTTTTTCCTTTGTTCCATTGTTAGCTCCTCCAGCCCTGCATTCTCAGAAATTCCCAGTTTTGATAAAACCCAGGCCAGCCTCTCCGGTCTCTCCACAAACTCTCTAAAGAAAGGGTCATTGGTTGTCAAAAGTGCCTCCTTCACACTGCCCCCATCAAACGCAAAAGTTCTCCGTTTTTCCACGAGTCCATGTGCAAGACCCTCTTCAATAATTTTCTGATTCAGCCCATGAAATTTCCCATCACTGTTCTGCCTATCCCCAGTTGAGCCTGCAATTGCAAACGGAAGCAGGTCCCAGTTAGCCGGATTGCAGAAAATGGAAAAAAGGAAACACATTGTGGAAGCAGATGCTTCTTTAGTGCCATCAATCCCGTAAAGATGGGAGTTAAGAAGCACAATGTTCCTTGCCTCTAGACTTCTCTTCTCATCCAAGAGAAGTTTTCCTTTTTCTCTTTCAGGCTCTGCTCCATACATTCTATGCCATTCCTTTATTTCCTCGCTCGGTTCGTGGTGGTCCAGGATGATGAGATAATTCACATGCTCTTTTATTGCCAGGGCTTGGTTAGTTCCCATATCCGCAATTATCACCAACTTATTCTTTTCTTTTTTTAATGTCTCAAAAAACTCAGCATCAAGATTCTTCCTGCAGGTTATCTGGAAACTTTTTTCGAACCTGTAAAGGGTTTTTGCGAGAATTCCGGCTGATGCAATTCCATCTGCATCGTAGTGGGAGAATACCCTCACAATCCCGGGATAACCGCTTAGAAGATTTGCAGCTAATTTGTAAGCATCAAAAAGATTTGGCGGGAGAATATTGGCCATATTATTCGGATGTATAGGACCATGTGGGCGGCAGCAGGCCTTCCCTGATGTAGTACTTTGCAAGCCTCCTTATCTTTGATTCTACAAGGGTCAGGCCTCTTTTGTTTGAGTAATCCTTCCTGTGCTTTTTCAGATGCTCTTTTACATTGTTTGCTTTTTCAATAAGGGCCGCGAGGTCCGGTGGAATCTGCGGATATAAATTGTGCTCTCTGAGGATTTGGGAAACAGATTTCCCTGTTGCAAGTTTCACACTTGGCACTCCATACTGGTCTCTCAGAATCATACCGATTACAGGAGGGCTTACACCACTTTTCGCGAGAGAGACAATCTTCTGCTCAACCTCCTCCTTGCTGAGAGGCACCCAGCTTGGATTCTCTTTCACAGGCGGCCGTTTGGAAGAGTGCTTACCCTTTCTGCTTGAGTGAATCCTGGACATTTTAAATTCCTCCACTATACATCACTCTATACCTGGGGATATATTTAAATGTTAGTAGTTGGAATTGAGGTACCCTCACTAACTTCCCAAAAATTGCGTAATAGTGTCACCGAGATTTTGATGGGTCAAAATTATACAAAAAGAAAGGAATTGCAATAAATGAACAGAATGAACATATGAAAGCTATCCAAAGTTTATGTTGTGACAATGGGTGAGCAGAACCTTCTGAATGAGGTAACAAAATCCACGAGAAAACTCCTTAATGAGCTTGAGATACATATTACTCAAAAGCTGGGAAGTTAGAGAGAATATACCCTGAAGTTTTCTCTACACCGAAACGTCTTATGAGGATGAAGGAATCACAGTGAGACCTTCAACTTAACGCCTACTGCCACTTCAGAAAATTTCTAAACCAGGCAAATGACTTTATCCCCACAGAAAATTTTTCTTAAGTTGATGTGTTCCGGCAAGAGCGTGTTGCCCGCAAATTATGCTGGCTTTTGAAACTAAATGTCTTCTGGAGAATTTAAAAAAACAATAAAAAAACAAAAATAGATAAAAAAATATCTCCCTTCTAGCCGAAGGGATGGGAGTTTTGGTAGCCTCCCTCTCAGGCCAGAAGGGATCGAGATGGCGAGAACAAGAAGTAAATATTCAGGTAAGAAATATAAAAGATTGTGTGCAGGATACTGGAAGAATTACAAGAAGATAAGAGCATTTAGGTTTGAGAGAGTGATATTCAACATTAAGCTTAGACCCAAGTTTCGCAGTATATAAACATTACTATGGTTAAATTTCTTGCAGAATATAAAATTCTGGTCATACTAAAACATGAGAAAAACGATTTTTATTTTTTCGTATGCTATAAAAGCCAGTATTTCACTCACTTCCAAACCACTCAAAACATCCTTTTACTGTGTCCAAGTGGTATGAGAGCAGTCCAGGGATATATCAACATCAGCTACAAATCGCATAAAATCTGTAAGCAAGTTCCTCAAGAAATTCTGCATAGTATCTGAAAAAATTTTATCTATTGCTCTGTTCAAGCCGATAGGCTTGCGGATTCTAATTTGTGTTATTTCCCGAAAGCATAGTAGATTTTGTCCTTGTAATATACGAAAAGCGTTTTAGCCAGTATGTTAATAAAAAGGCATTTGCGAAACTTCGGGTTAGAGGCTGCACAGACACTAAGGCAGAAATTCCCGAAAACTGCGTCTGAAAGCGGAAAAGACAGAGCACTAAAAGATATTTAAGGGATGCCAGACCTCTGTGTAAAAGACCTTTCCATAACTCCCTAGGATTTCCTCAGCAATCCTTCTCTTTCTCCCGGGGACTGCGAAAACTGAATTTCCAAGCATCACCATACTTCCTGGGATTCCTGCCTTCCAAAGAGCTTCAACACACTCAATGATTTCTGGTGTTGCAAGTCCTGTATCTTTTGCAAACTCAAATCCACGAAAACAGAGATTTTTCACTGTTGGTTCCCTGAGGAGGCCTGCAAGTGCCCTCCTGCCAGATTTTGCGCATCTTTCCAGAGCATTCCTGTCAGAAAGCACTTTCTTTGTTTCCAGTCCACCTCCTAGCACACAGAGAATTAATTTCCGCTCCTTTTCCGAGACCAAGATTCTATCCACGAAACCATAGGGCTGGAGCCCTGGCTTCACACGGATTTCATAACCACCGGCATATATCCCGACCACATCTCCAAGACCTGTTCTGTGCGTGACCTCTGCCTGGTGTGCACACTGAAAAGCTGTAATTGCACTTGCATTAACTATCTTGGAGAGAGCAAAGAGGACACTTAAAGTGCCGGAGGCACTCATTCCGAAGCCCTGAGAAACAGGAAGCGTGTGGCTCAGAGAGCATCTGACACGGAGCCTCCTCTTTGTAATCTCCAAAAATCTGTGAACTGCATCTGCAGTAACCTCAAGATGCTTTGTTTTTCCCTCAAGCATGGTGGTAATCTCCACCTCGCCTGTCTCCTCAACTTCAACAGTTGCAGTTGAGCCAGAGTTAATACACACACCTGCTCCATAAGAGCCAGTTTTGAGCAAATTTTTGTGGTAATAGGGTGCAAAAAAAGCTGAGATATGTCCAGGTGCAAATCCTGTAGCTTTTCTACCCATTTTCTCACCTTTTAGCACTCAAAATCACAGTCCCTCCGCGAACATCTAGCACCTTTGCACCCGTCTTCTCCTCCAGCATCTCTGCAAATTCCCGGACTGTTCCAAGTCCTTTTGTACTCTTTAAAAATTTAATTTTAACCACTTTCCTCTTTTTCAGCTGACTCCTTATCTCATTTATCACACTCTCAGTAATTCCATTCTTTCCCACACGAACCGTCGCCTCAATCCTGTGAATTTCCTCCATCCACGGAACCCCTCTTTTCTCTAATATAAGGATACCTTAGAATATTTCCACAATTCTGGCATGTAATTATTACCCTGGCCTTTTTCAACCTCACCCTTGCAGTTCTGCCTGGAATCAGGAGTGTGTAACACTGCTTGCATAATAGCCTTTTTAGCTCCCTGGGAATTCTCACATTGTATCGCATCCCTATTTTCCTTGCGAGTTCTAAACACCGCTTTGAATGGTCAATCCAGTTATTCTCTAAAAATTTTTTTGCAGTTTCAAAGAGCCAGTATATTCGCTCCTCTGCAATCCTGCAATCCTCTTTGGTTCTTCTTCTCCCTCTTCTCACCATAACTTTGCCTAACCGAGCATTGAGAGCATATCCTTAACCTGTCCAAATGATTTTGAGAGAATTTCCAGGGCCTTGCTCAATGCAACCTTTGCTGAAAGCGAGCCATCTGTTTCAAAAGTGAAGATGAAATCTTTCTCGCTGCCCTGCACTGTAACTGCTCCTCTGGGACACACTTCCACACAGGAATTGCAGAGGTCACATGCCTCAACAATTTTTACACCAACCTTTCCATCATTGACTTCAAAAACCTTTTTCGGGCAGTACTTCACACACTTCATGCAATTGTCGCATTTCTCTCCATCAATTTTCACACTCGGATAGTACTTGTAGCCAACAGCGTGAGCAACCTGCCATTTGGCATGCTCTTTTCCCCTTCCCATTATTGCAGTTGCATAAAGAAGCACTGCCTGTTTATCATTGATTTTGACAATGGGGATGAGATCATCAACTGGCTTGAATTTCGGGTCACCAAGGGGTATGAGGTCTCCAGAGTAAACGATGCCTGGACCTTTCTTGTTTATTGTATAGATCACAGAGCAGGAAGGACAGCCCTCTCCATTACAACTGCATTCCTCAGGAAACTTCATCGTGAGGTCTGTAGGAAGGGGGACAAGGGCGAGACGATGCGCAATTATCTCATCAAACAGCGGGGTAACACTCTCATACTCCTTTCCGCTCTCATCCCTGATGTTTCCGAGAAGAATTTCCACCCTGTCAATAGCAAGTTTTGGAATCTCGCACAGCAGAGTTCTTCTAAGGGCGTTTGCAAGAGCTGGTGTAGCATCGCTCAGGACAAACCTTGCACTTGTGTTTGTGAGCTCGAGAAATTTTATTTTCATCATTGCCACCCTATACCCTTCTTCCCCGTCTTCCACCTTTTTTCTTGCACCCGTCATGGGGAATGGGTGTGACATCCTCAATTCTTCCGATTTTCAGTCCAGAGCGAGCCAGTGCCCTTATTGCTGCCTGGGCACCAGGACCAGGAGTTAAACTCTTGTTCCCTCCAGGTGCCCTCACCTTGATATGGACCATTTCTATCCCCTTCTCCTTTGCAATCTCGGCTGCTCTCTCTGTAGCCTTCATCGCTGCATAGGGAGAACCCTCTTCCCTGTCTGCCTTCACAACCATACCACCAGAGCATCTGGCCAGTGTCTCAGCACCTGTGATATCTGTAATTGTAATGATCACATCATTGTAAGATGCGAAGATGTGGGCAATTCCTACCTTAGGCATTCTGCTCCACCTCCTTCTTCTCCTCTTTCACCTCTCGCAACTTGGGTCTGCAGGGGTGCATCGGGTCGTTCAGTGGAGAATTTGGAGAATACTGGATTGTGTGTTCCTCGCTCTTCTTCACTAGGTAGCTTGGAACCCTCACCTTGTGTCCATTCACAGTGATGTGTCCATGAACGATGAACTGCCTTGCCTGTCTGTAGGAACTTGCAAGCCCTTTTGTGTAAACGAGGGTTTCAAGCCTCCTGCTTAAAATTTTTTCTACATCCAGGGCAAGGACATCATCAAGTGTTGGATTTTCCGTTGTGAGAATCCCGAGGTTCTGGAGTTTGGCAAAGAGATTCTTCATCTCCACCTCTGCCTGAGCCTCTTTTCTCCTGATTCTCGCCTGTAAATCTCTTGCCTGTCTTCTCCAGTTCCTGAGCATTGATTCTGCCTTCCAGACCTCTCGCTTGTTTTTCAGTCCATAGTTTTTCACAAGTTCATTTTCTGCCTGAATCCTTTCAATGATCCAGGGATGTGAGGGCTTTTCATACTTTTTTCTGGATTTTTTCGGGTCACCCATACACTCACCTCATTTATTTCTTCTTTTCTCCCGACTGTGCGGGCTGGGAACCTTTGCCTGGTTTCTTCGTAACACCAACTGTCATGCCCTTCCTGCCATGGTTTGCTGTTCTCTGGCCACGAACTTTCTTCCCCTTTTCGTGCCTCACGCCCCGGTAACACCGAATCATCTTCAGGAGATTTATGTCCTCCATTTTTACAAGGTCTAGGTCTGTGCCTAGGAGATGGAAACTTTCGCCTGTGGCAAAGTCCCTCTGACGGTTGAGGGCCCACTCTGGCCCATTTTTGCAGTAGTTCTGAATTGCTTCCTCCAGCATTGCAATCTGCTCATCTGTAAGATTCCCAATCTTCTCAAATTTAGGAATTGTTGTGGTATTGAGGATTGAACTAGCTGTTCTTACCCCGATACCCTTTATCTGGGTAAGACCCATGAGCACGCTTTTCAGACCTGAGATATCTGTATTTACCAGACGAACAATGTATTTGAAGTCTGGCTTCAGGTCTTTTGCCTTGACAGACTTTTTCACCTCTTCTGCCTTCGTTTCCTTCTCTTTCTTCTTGCCTTTCTTCTCTTTCGTTTCCTTCACCTGTTCTTCGGGAACCAAGATAATAACCTCCGTTGGATTGTCTGCTCTGTCATATTTAAATTGGGGTTATATATAATTTTTTTGCAAAGGCGTCAAAATCAGTGGCCTATGAATCTCGCTGTTCTCTCTCCCCTTCTGTCTCATCTTCGCCGGATTCCTCATCTCCTTCTGGCTTGAATCTCTCAGCATAGATTTTATCCTCATATCTCTGTTTGTACTCCTCCAGCTTTTCCATGTACCTTGCTTCCTCCTCCTTGTTGTTCTTCCTCTGGGCAATATAAATAAGGGATTCCAGGGAGCGAAACATTCCTTCAAAGTCTTCCACACTCTCTGCCTTCTCTCTTGCCATCTCAAAATTTTCCCTTGCCTTCTCAATTTCCTCCTTGCTCAGGTAGATGTCACCAAGAAGATAGTAGATTGCATACTCACCTACCTCTTCCCTGTATTCCTTTAATCTTTCAATCTGTGCTAGTGCCTCGTCATATCTCCCAGTGAGCCTGCAGGCCTCAGCCATCAACCCTATTGTGATGCCCACGCCCTTTCTGTTGTTCTCCTCTGCAAATCCATTTTCCATTTCCTTCAGCACCTCAATTGAGACCTCATAGTTTCCCCCTTTTGCAAGAGAGATTGCCACAAAGATATGGAAGGCATCCTTAAAGTCCTCGGGCATCCGTCCATCCAGGGCTGCAATTTTTTCCGTTGTAAAGAAAGAAGCATGTTGCCGCAACGCTTCCTCATTTTCTGCACCTATGAGCATGATGTAGTTGTAAAGGAGTTCGTCCTTTTTCATTGTTGCATACTCTGACAAAACCTTGCATTTTCTCACAAAAGGACTTGTATCTATGTTGTTGTTCTCCCAGGTAGCAATCAGAATCATTGCCGCAAGAATTCCCCTTGTGATATCCTTTGTGCGGATAATTGCACTCATGAATTGTGCTGTCGCAGCCATGGGAAAATTCCTGGCATTCTTGCTCTCCACAAAAAGGGTGTCATAGCATTTCAGTGCTTCTTCCATGTTGTCCGAGAGAAACAGCTCGTCTGCCTTTCTTTCCAGTTCAGCTAACTCCAATTGATCACCATATTAAGAAACACCTTGTAGTACTAAATACTTCCTATGGCAGCGGGGAGCCCTTCCACTTGACCCTTTCCGAGACCTCGGAAAAATGGTGAAGTAGGGAAGTGGCATTGTGTCCTCAAAAATTTTTCTTAAGTTGATGGTCAACATGTGAAGAGAAAGTTTTTTTATCCTCTCAGATTATCCTGTTTACAAGGGCTCATGGTCTAGAGGTATGACGTCACCTTGACACGGTGAAGGTCGCCGGTTCAAATCCGGCTGAGCCCATTCTACTATCGAATCAGTTCTGCACTGCTTGCATACTTCCATGGCGTCCTTGGATTCTTTATCTTTTTCATCAGCCCGTTTTTCATATAGGTGCAATGTGAGGTAAGGGATGCATAGGCATTTCTCAAAGCAAGCACTTCCTGGCTTCCTCTCAACCCCTCAATCTGGCCTATCAACTCCCTGATAGCCTCTGCAAGCAAAAACTCCTTGAATTTAGTCTGAAGCCTGGGAGGAAGATTGAACTTTGGTACAATCACCTCGCCAAAGCTCTTGGCAAGCTCCAGAACAAAACTTTCATCAAACTCAGCATCTGCAAGGAGGTAAGCGGAAAAATAGGACTCATCAATCTCTCCTCTCACCTCAAACTCATCCTTATGTGTTCTTATCACAGCATCCCAGACACTGCGGATTCTTGCATTGAGAGCTGAAAGAAGATTGTTGTAGTTCACAACAAGGGCATTCATTTTCTCAACATCTTCCTTGAACTCATCTGCTTCTGCCAGATATATGTAATTGCCCCTGATGTTTGGAAGCGAGCGAACCTCAAGATAGGTTGCTGCTGACTGCGCCAGCCCGTTTACAATGCTCTCTACATCTTCAAGTAATGGCCCATAAACCTCTCGCACAGCATCCGCACTACTTATTTTTTCCTGTGGCATCCTTTTCTACCCCTCATTAAAACCCGATGTGAACCAATGTTATAAACTTAACGCAACCATCGGGTGTGGGACAAAATTCAGTTTTGAAGTTTCCCATTTATTGGCACTGGTTGAAATCATGCTTGAGATATTTTGTCCCGACTACTTAGTCTTTTACTATGACCACATACGCTCTC
>JAWACX010000022.1:0-14495 GCA_038896575.1 Thermoplasmata archaeon | reverse complement strand
CTGAGGGAATCTCAACATCCAGATTATAACCAATAACATGTCCTTCCTCCGTGCTTATCTCAATTCCAGGCAAAACAGAGACGCCCAGGGCCTTCCCGAGTTTCACCCCATGAGCTGCACCTTTGATTGTGTTATGGTCTGTTATTCCCACACCAATGCCAAGCTTTCTTGCATACCTCAACAATTCCAAAAGCTCCAGTTCCGAGTCCCTGGAATACACGGTGTGGATATGCATGTCAACCTTCAATTAACCACCCAGCACACTTGAAAAGAATTTCACAACATCACCATCTTCAAGCTCCCGGGATTTTTCAACCCGCTTTCCATTCACAACCACAATCATTGTTTCAGTTGCAGTGATTTTTTGATGGAGTGAAGGCATCTTGTGGGCAAGGGCAGCAAGGAGTGAGGCAATTGTCGCACCATCTGGCAAGATGAGAGAAATCTCCTCCGCCTCCTCCCTGAAACTTCCGTAGAATTCAACTTTTATGTGCATAGGCATCCATTGCACTCTCCCATTCCTTGAGGAGCCCGAGCCTTGCTGCACACTCCTCTGTTGGCAATCCGTTATCACTCCACTGCCTGAGCATGTAGTATTCCTTGAGCATTTTTTCAAGATTCACAACCTGGCCTTTTGCAGGCCCCTCAGGCATTGGCTCCTTCAAAAACCTTTCTGGCAGATAATCATCCTTTGCATCCAGACCCTCTCTTACATTGAACAGCCTTCTCAGATTCGCAATTCTTTCGCCTACAATAGCAAGTTCCTCTTCTGTGAGCCGCATCCCGGTAACTGGATAGAGAATTTCTGCAAAATCCTCAAGCCAGAATACGGGTGGCCATCCACAGGTATACCAGCAGGTTATGAGAGCATCACGGACTGCAAACACATCCTCGCAAACCTTGACTGCAAGAGCTTTGTGAGTTTCTGAGTAAGGGTCACAGATTTCTGGCAAGGTGTGTTCCCCGAACCTGTGCTTTGCTGCCTCCCTGTAGCCGAGCTGGTCAACTGTAACCAGGGAGCGAAGATGGTCAGCACCACGGACAGAAATTGCATGTGTCAGAGCGACGGACCTGTGGGCCCTTCCGTCCTGGCCGGATATTTCCAGCCCCTTCACTTCCATTGCGAATTTCTCAGCGCCAAGTTTTTTCGCAACCTCTCTGGTTCCCTCTGCCAGCATATCTCCAATTCCTTCTCGCTCTCCGATCATCCTCACAAGCTTTACAACCACATTTCCATCGCCCCAGTTTACAGGAAATTCGCTCTTCAGCAGACCATTCTCATAGGATTCCATTGCAAAGGCAATAACACAACCAGCAGAAATTGCGTCAAGGCCATACTGGTTGCAAAGATAGTTTGCCTGGTGAATTGGTTCAAAGTCAGAAACAAGACAGTTTGAGCCAAAGGCCATTGTACCCTCGTACTCCGGGCCCCCTGAGATAACGCCAGCTCTGTAAACTTTTTTGCACCTTGTCCTGCAGTTAAAGCAGGAGCGATGTTTCACAAAATATTTTTTCCGTAAATATTCTCCAGTAATCTTGTCCGCACCTTCAAAAATTCCTTTTCCATGGTTTCTGGTAACAAGTTCTCCTATCGCTGACTTGTATGCAACAAGGATGTTCGTGCCAATGTTGTGCAGGTCCTGATTTTGCTGGCTTTTCTTTAACTTCTCCTCTGCCTCAACTATCTTTTTTATGTATTCCTGCCCATCATAAACCTCAAAACTTCCGGTGCCTCTCACTGCAATTGCCTTCAGTTTTTTTGAGCCCATTACAGCACCAAGTCCAGTTCTTCCTGCAGCATTGGAATAGTTCGTGATGATTGCTGCATACTTCACGAGTTTCTCTCCAGCCCTTCCTATGCACATCACCTCTCCCTGGGGCAGGGATTTCTTGAGCGCTGTTTCAACCTCATGTGTGTTCTTTCCCCAGAGTTCATCTGCCTTCTCTATGCTCACCTCCCTGTCATTTATCCTGAGATAGCAGGGTTTTTCAGAGGCACCCTCAACAATGAGGAAATCATAGCCAGCATACTTCAATTCAGGAGCAAAAAAACCTCCGAAATGGGATTCTGCCCAGATACCTGTTGCTGGTGACTTTGAGCAAACCACGCCCCTGCCCGCTGACATCCAGAGCGTTCCTGTAAGCGGCCCAGTCCCAAACACAAGTTTGTTCTCTGGAGATAAAGGGTTAATGCCTGGCTTTAACTCATCAAACAAGAGTTTTGCACAGATGCCAGTGCCGCCTATGTAGTTCCGTATAAGGTCTTCACAGAGCCCCTCTTCCCTTATCTTCCCCTCACTCAAATTCACCCTTAAAATCCTGTTTGTATAGCCCTTCATTCAGATACCTCCTTCAGGCATAGAACTTCCTCAGGGCAATGCTCTATGCATCTTGCCAGCCCATTGCACAAATCACATTTTATTGCCTTCTTAAGCAATGGATGGAGTTTTATTCCTCCAAAGGGGCAGGCACGGACACAGGCACCACAACCAGTGCATTTCCCATGGTTCACGGTGAGCACTCCCGCATCATTATAGAGCAAAGCACCAAATTTACATGCTTCAAGGCACTCAGGCTCTTTACACTGTCTGCAAATTACCGGGTAATCCACATCTGGCTCCTCCTTGACAATGCTTATCCTCCCGTGCTTCCAGTTCTGGCTTCCTCCATTGTACCAGGCACAGACCGATGCGCAAACCCTGCAGCCGCTGCAACCCGCACCTGCATACTCAACCTTCTTTGGCATAATCCAAGAAAATGGATAGGAGTATAAAAGAGTTGAGAGAGCTCATGTGCGGGGATACTTCCTAAAAATTGAGGAGGCATTTATTACCTAGAACATAGGAAGTTAGTGGGGCCTTCGCCCAAAAAAAGACAGCCAAATAAATTTCAGGGCACACTAAAGGCATCACGGTTTATTTCCTGCACACCTTTATGAAGTTTCTGAAAATTTCTTCGCCATGCTGGGTATGCTCCACCTCTGGGTGGAACTGGACACCGTAAATTGCTCTTTTTCTGTGTTTCATTGCCTCAACCCTGCAGTTCTCGGAACTGGCTAAAATCTCAAGTACCTCTGGAACCACCTGTACCTCATCGTTGTGCGACTCCCAGACAACAAATTTCCGGGGCAAACCATCAAAGAGTTCGTCAGCATTTTCCACTGTGATTTCTACCTTCCCGTAGGCCGGAACCCTTGCAGGCCCAGCCCTTCCCCCAAAATGGAGTGCAATGTACTGATGGCCTACACAGATACCCAGGATTGGAATCTGGAGTTTCTCTAAATATTCCCCAACATTACCAAGTTTCTCCATCTCGCTCCCGATTCTAGGTGCACCCCCTGAGAGCAGAAGCCCATCTGCATCTGCAAGTTTCTCTGTTGCTGTGGTATTCGCCACAATCTGGGTTTCAACTCCGAGATACTTGAGAACTCTCCACTCTCTATGGGTCCACTGTCCCCCGTTATCCACAACATAGATTTTCATTTTTTCAAAGCCTCCTTGAGCTCACCCAGCTCCTTTTCAATTTTTTCTGTTCTCTCAGAGATTTTATGCACATCCTCCGCTACCTTGAGTATCTCCTCCTCATATGGCGTGAACCCTCTTGAAGTAAATACCCTGTAAGCAATGAAAACTCCAACGAAAAGAGCACCTATTACAGCAAGAATCGCAATGATTGTGATTCCGAACACGAACCCCCAGGGATTGTTGATAATCCTGTCCAGCCTTATTACCCCAGTGAGTTGCCCAACCTCAAGCATAATCAAAAAAATGAACAGGCCAAGCCATATCAATGTCAATCTGTTAATCTTCATCGCTACCACCTTCTCTCCATTGGTATTGGAAAAGGAAGGTCCCCCTCCCCAATATTCTGGATTCCTCCATCCTTCGTTCGCTCTATGGTTATGATGCCAGGGTCGGCAGAGGTCAGGGAAATTATAATCTCTCCATCATAAATAGAGTCAATATCAAGGACAACAGTAACATTGAGTTTGAATGAAATCCAGGTTGTATTAATAAAGGCAGCACAACTGTAGTTAAAAACCTTTGATACAGATTCATGTGTGGTAAGGTTTGTAAGATTTATGGAAATGGATTGGTAACGAACATTGGTGGCAGTGCAGTACACATAAACTCTGAATTCCTTTGAGGAATTAAGGTAATCCACAACAAGTGTGGGATTCTCGTAGAAAATTACTGGAGATTCTGGGGTGAAAAAGAAGGGTGTGAGCACAACTATTGAGAGCATCAGGAGTAAGCTCGCAGCCATGAAGGCATTTTGATTCATTTGAGGGGATATGGGGAGAGAGGTACTTAAAATCTACGCATCGTAGGCCCAAATGAGGGAAAAAGATTTAAGAGGGAGGGATATATGCCTCTGAAAGGTGTTTAGTATGACCAAGGAAGAAGATTTCGAAAGGCTTTGGAACTCTCAGAATTACAATAAGGCTTGCAAGTTCAGGAACTGGGTTATGCAGAAGACAAGGGTGCGAGGTGTGGAGCCCACAAAGGAGAATTGCAAGAAGTATTACTGTGGCCAGCTATGAGTTAAAATTCTGGAAGTGATTTGATGAGTGAAACTGCGAGCAACTACGATGAGATAATGGCCAGGTATTATGGAGAGGAATCTGTCATTGCCATGATACTGTTAAAGGTGGATGCTAAGGAGCTTGAAAGTGCGGCTCTAGAACTTGTGAAATTCAAGAATGTGGAGGATGTATTCCTTGTGACCGGTGATACTGACATTGTGGTGAAGGCGAGATTTGGGAATTATGGTGAACTCAAGGAGTTTGTTTTAAGCTCCCTTGCAGGTATCAAAGGATTAAAGGAAAGCAAGACATTACTTGTTGTAACCACATACAAGGATTGCGGTAAAATTACACCTTCAGAATAGCAGGAGGTGAAAAATTGGATAAGAAGCAGAAGTTGAGCGAGATTATAGAGTATCTTGCCCAACTTGCAGAGGACACCACGATTCCCAGAAACATAAGGCGTGGGGCTTCTGCAGTAAAAGAAAGATTGATGAAGGAAAACGAATCCCTTGATGTCCGGCTTGCCAGTGCAATATTCCAGCTTGATGAACTGGCAAATGAGCCAAATATTCCGATGCATGGCAGAACAATGATATGGAACATAATAGGACATCTGGAGGCTTTACAGAAAAGCGAGTGATGTGAATTGATTGAAATTAAAATTGAATTAAGCCCAGAAACAATTCCCACACTGAGAACATTCGTATCTGATTATCTGGAACAGAGCGGGGCCCATGGATACATCCTTGGCCTGAGCGGAGGCCTGGATTCTGCGGTTGTATGCAAATTACTTGCTGACACCGTGGGCCCTGAAAAAGTAGCTGCCCTGCTCCTGCCCGCAGCACCTACTTCTGAGGAGGATATGGAGGATGCAAGGAATTTCGGTGAGAGCCTGGGAATAGAAATAGAAGAGGTCAGGATTGAACCGGTTATTGAAAAGTTCAGGGAAGTGCTCGGGTTTCAGCTGAGCAAGATTAGCCAGGGCAATCTTATGGCAAGGGTGAGGATGTGCACACTGTTTGCGTTTGCAAACCAGAATAACCTGCTTGTTGCAGGGACCTCAAACAAGACTGAACTTTTGACTGGCTACTTTACGAAGTATGGTGATGGTGCTGCAGATATCTTGCCAATTGGGGACCTCTACAAAACCCAGGTGAGATTGCTTGCCCGGGAACTCAAAATACCTGAAAAAATTTTGAAAAAGGCACCCAGTGCTGGTTTCTGGAAGGGCCAGACAGATGAGGAAGAACTCGGAATCTCTTATGAAGAACTTGACAAGATTCTTTTTGGAATTGAGCATTTCCTGAAAATTGAGGAGATTCATGCAATCACGGGCATTCCAGTAGAAAGAATTTCTGAAATTGTGAGAAGGGTTGAGAAAACCTGGCACAAGCGGAGGCTTGGAGTTATTCCAAAGATTGGAACCCAAACTGTTGGGGTTGACTGGAGGGAATAAAATGTATGCGTTGGGAATTTGTGGAAGCCCTAGGGCAAACGGAAACACTGGTTTCTTGCTGAAGTATACAATGGATGCTGTGGAGTGTGAAGAGAAGCGGGTAATCTGGATTGGGGATAAGGAAATCCAGCCCTGCGATGGGTGCAACAAGTGTTTGATTGAGAATAGGTGCATAAAGGAAGATGGAATGCAGGAAATCTACCAAGAACTCAGGAAGGCAGACATCATCATAGTTGCCTCACCCACCTATTTTGGTGGTGTGACTGCAAAAGTGAAGGCATTGATGGACAGAACCTACATGCTCTACAACAACATGGAGTTGAAGGACAAAGTGGGGGCTGCAGTGGTCGTGATGGAGGGTGAGGCTGGAGACCTTGTTGTCTCAAGCCTTGCGACATTCTTCTCCCAGCATCAGATGGTTTTTGCTGGTGGTGTTGTTGGTGTGGGCTCCAGGGAGAAGGAGGTAAAGCGGGATTTGAGGGCCGTGAGAAATGCAATTGCACTCGGGAAGCGGGCCACTGAACTTGCAAGAATGACAAGGGCTCAGAAATGATTCTCTGGGTTAATTTTCTCCACATCTATCAGCCGCCTGTGCAGAGTGCTTACTGGGTGAAAAGAATCACACGGGAGTGTTATCTCCCACTTCTAAAATTACTTACAGAAAACCCAGAGATTCATGTAACAATGAACATCAGCGGGGTGCTGCTCGAGCATTTTCAGAAACTGGAGATAAATGAGATTTTTGAGTTTATAGACAGGGTGAGGGCAGGAGGAAATGTTGAGTTTACTGGTAGTGGGGCATACCATCCAATTATGCCCATGCTTCCGGAGGATGAGGCGATTCGCCAGATAGTTCTAAATGAATGGATGCTTGAGAAAATTGCCGGAATAAGGAAGCCAGATGGTTTTTTTCTTCCTGAAATGTGCTATTCTACATCTCTTGCCAGGATTCTTGAAAAAATGGGATATAAATGGCTCATTCTTGATGAGATTGCATGTCCTGGAAAAGTTTCAGGGGTGCTTTCAGGGACAGGATTGCATCTGATTCTGAGGAACAGAGCCCTGAGCAACGCACTGAACACCTATGCCAGGAATCTGGAGGATATTCTAAAAAATTTTGGCAGGATGGAGGTATGGGTGAGTGCAACTGATGGTGAGATTTACGGACATCATAAAAAGGATTTCTGGCATATTTTTGCGGAGTTGAAGGGGAGTGAAGTGCGGACGATGACAGTGAGCGAGTTTCTGGCAGGGGCAGGATGTGAGGAGCCTGTTTCTGCGAGAGCCTGCTCCTGGGCTTCAACAGAGGAAGAACTCAAGGAGGAAATCCCCTACACGCGATGGTATAACAGGCACAACGAGCTCCACATGCTCCAGTGGGCAATAACCGTCAGAGCGTTCAAACTAATCAGGAAAGCAGAGAGCAGGAAAGCAAGGGAAATTTTAGACAGGGCTGTTTTCAGCTGTCAGTATTACTGGGCTAATCCTGGAGTGCTGTGGTACCCTGGAATGGTTCTGAAAGGGCTGAAGCTGTGGGAAAAATTTTACAGGGAATGCAATGCCCTCCAGGATTTCAGACCACTCGCTGAGTTGCTGAAGCGAAAGCTGGATGAGTATCAGAGGGAGTATTATGGGTAAAGCGCATTCTCACAAATCCTTCCATCTGGTGATTTTTATTGCAAGGAATGTGAAGAAAACTGCAAGAGCTGAAAGGACAATAAAGGGAATACTCGCATTTGCTGGCTCGTTGTATATCATTATCTCTCTCAGTCCCTGGTGGAAGTAATAGACAGGTGAGCCTTTTGCAATTGTTTGCATGTAGGAGGGCATGATTTCAACAGGCCAGAAAGCGCCAGAAAGGAACATCAGCGGGAAGCCAATTGCGTTTCCGATGCCTGCAGCTGCCTCTATGTCCTTCACAAACCCTCCGAGCGTCATTCCGATGCTGGAAAAGAGCACGCACCCAATGAAGATGAGGGAAACTGCATACAAATCCGGGATTGCCCTGACACCGAAAATTGCCCAGCTGAAACCAATCATAAATACTGTAAGTGTGAAGCCAAGGAAGGTCTGCTGGAGAATGCATCCGAGAATCCAGTCCCTTTTGCTCAGTGGCGTTGCACTCAATCGTTTCACTATTCCATTCCTTTTGTACTCTGTCACCGTTGTTGTCATTCCAATTATTCCATTTGTCATTATGAAGGCTGCAATGTAACCAGGCAAGTAATAATCAGCAGCCCTCCATTTTCTCTGCTGCAGGTCCTCTGATTTTGGAATTATGATGTCAGATGCTCCTGTGAGGTGATTATTGAAACCATGCACCACACTGTAAATTATTCCCTTTACAATCTGGGTTGCCTGGGCATGCTCATCTGCAATGAGGAGAATCTCTGGTGATGTAAAATTCGTTTGATTGAGATATTCGCAGAGGAGTTCCTTTCCCATCGTTATGTTTGCCACATCACTCGCATTCATGTACTGGCTATAGTTCCCGAGAATGTAAACAAGGGTATCTACAATTATGCCCATTCTCACAACCACACTTCTGTTCATTGCCCTTTCCTCAAATCCAGCAGGTATAACCAGGAACCGGAGGCTCTCAATTGTTTGCTGCTCCTTCACAAACACAGAGATGTTAACCTCCTTTGCCAGTGTTTTTATCTCAAAGCATTCAGTTGATTTTATCGCCTCTATGAAAGCCATTGAGAGATTTGTTGGATTTCCATTTTCATCCACATCCTTGTTCTGGATGTATAGTAAGTATTTCGTGGTTTCTGTGCCACCGAAAAGCGCACCGAAAATCAGGAGAAGGAGTAGGGGAAAAAGGAAGGAGAAGAAAACGCCGGTGGGTGAGCGAAGCCAGTCCTTAACCAGTGTTTTGAAGACAATCCAGACATTTCTCATTCAAACTCACCCCTTTCGTTGATTTTCCTTCCAACAAGTGAGAGGAAAACCTCTTCCATTCCAGGCTCAAAAATCTCTGCCTCAATGTCCTTTGAGTAGAGTTCAAGGGCGGCCTTTGCTGCACTCTTTTTTGTGGGAATTCTTGCACAGAGCCCGGAATCAGTTTTTGTGACCATAGCACCGTATTTCCCAAAAATCTCCTCCACCTCTGGTGTCGCAATTCCTGTGACCACTCTCCAGCCTCCACCATGCTTTTCAATCAAGTCCCTTACAATACCGAGTGCCACAATCTTTCCCCTCACTATCATGGCCACTCTATCACTCAACTTCTCTGCTTCATCCATGTAGTGTGTGGTAAGGAAGACCGTTTTCCCTGTTTCCTTTAACCTTCTTATTACACCCCAGGTTTCACGCCTGGCCTCAGGGTCAAGTCCAGTGGTTGGCTCATCAAGAAAGAGAATCTCTGGCTCACTCACTGCAGCCATGCAGATACCCACCCTCCTTTTCATACCGCCAGAGAGTGTTTTGAACTTTTTGCTGCGCACATCCCAGAGGTCCAGCATCTCAAGATAGTTCCTCACTTCACATTTCCTTCCGTAAATCTCCGCAATCAGCTTCACATTTTCCTCCACTGTCAAACGCTCAAAAGCATTAAATTCCTGGGGCACCACACCAATTCTTTTCTTTATCTTTTCTTCATCCCTGGAAATATCATAACCAAGAATTTTTACCTTTCCTGCTGTTGGCTTTCTCAGGCATTCAAGAATTTCCACAGTGGTTGTTTTCCCTGCACCGTTCGGACCCACAAGCGTGAAAATTTCTCCACCATAAACATCAAAGGAAATTCCATCTACTGCTCTGAACTTCCCATACTCCTTCACCAAATCTCTGACTTCAATTACTGCTTTCATGCTTCTCCGAACCACCAGGGTTATTAAAGAGTTTGGGATGTTTTACTTGAGACCTGGAACTTAACCCTTCTTCCACTTTATAAATATAAAGTAGGTAAATGACACTTTTGTATCCAAAAAATTTTTTTTAAGTTGGTTGTCCCCTACATAGATAGGGTTAAATACAGGAATTCCTTCCTGTTTTTTGGAGGTAGTTCTATGAAGGAATCAGGTAGAACTACGAATGGAGTTGGCAGAATTGGCAGAGACCGCACCCTTGGTTTTACAAGCGGGCTGACAAATGGTATTTCTAATAGAAGAAGGTACAAATGGGAAGAATTGAAAGAGACCAAAAGCCGCAGCAAGATTCCAGCTATGTTAGTGCTGGCAATTCTTCTGCTAGGCTTTGGTGTAGCATTGACTTGGCAGAACTGGAGTGCTGGTGGAATAAGAATAGATGGCTGCTTTGAGGACTGGCAAGGGATTGCAAAGTACACAAAGCCAAGAAATGAGAGCGTGCCAGAGAACATAGACATTGCTGAGTATGCAATAGCAGAAACAGGGAAGAATGTGGCGTTTTATGCCAAGGTTCATGGCAATTTGCTTGCTGGAGATGGTAGCTACATTGTTGAAACATCAACAAAAAACCCAGTTTATTTTTCAACACATAGGGAAACAGCAATACCAAATGGTAATGGGAGAGATGTGGCTTATGTGTTTGTTGATACTGATAATAACCAGACAACTGGTTTCAAGCCATCTGTTAATTTTGCAGTTGGTGCGGACAAAGCTATAGAGGTTGTGGGCAAACATGGAAAGATAGAGATAAGCAGAATACTTACATTTGATGGAATGAACCAGGAGGATTGGGCATGGCGGGTCGGAGAAAGTGTCCCGGCCGCGACAAATGGGAAAGAACTTGAAATTATGTGTGAAAAGAGGTCAGTTGAAGTGAAGGAAAGCTACGCCATCTATCTTTATATGATTGACTGGAATAACACCGTTTCAGGTGTGGAACAGGCATTGCGCTCTGAAAACGGGAAAGTTACACAGTTTGCCCTATATCTAAGTAATAGCCCTCCCGTAAAAACTGAGCCAGAAGAAATGGAAACAAAGGGTACACCCCATGAACCTATTCACATATCCGGAAACAATCAGTTTACCCAGCCAAATGGCGTCGTTGGTGGCTCTGGCACTCAAGAGGATCCATATATAATAGAAGGATGGGAGATTGATGGAAAGGGTGGGAAATATTGTATTTTCATTGAAAATACCACAGCATATTTTGTAATCAGAAATTGCACTGTGTACAATGCAACAGCTGACTGGTGGCCACCGTATGGTAGTGGTATCGCACTGCATAATGTAAGTAATGGAAAAGTGGAAAAAAATAGATGTAATAACTCAGAATACGGGATTTGGGTGTTTAATTCATCTCAAAACATCCTTATAACAAACAATGAGGTGACCAGCAACCGTGTGGGTATACATGTGGATGTGTCAACAAACATCATCATCATAGGGAACAATGTTACAAACAACAGGGATGATGGCATTAGCCTCGCTTTTAACAACTGCACAATAACAGGCAACAATGTCACTAATAACAACTATGGCATTTGGGTCACAGGCGGGAACCACACTGTATCAGAGAACACAGTCACAAACAATGAAAAAGGCATTTACCTCGAGTATGCAAATAATTGCACCATAACCAGGAATAGGGTGACTCATAATTCCCTCGATGGCATCCACATACGAGACACGGAGAATACTACAGTGATGTTGAACAATGCCTCCAATAACAATCGGTTCGGCATATTTATTGATGGAGGGGTGTACAATCAAATTGGGTATAACAATGTTTTCAGCAACTCCGCGACAGGTATCATGGGATATTATCACATGAGGTACACCTCTATTACAAACAACAATGTTTCCAGTAACTCTGATGGCATCAATATAACCTCTTATTCAACAGACAACACTATTACATGTAACTGGGTTTACTACAACACGAATTATGGGCTCACTCTCTCCTATTATTCTACGAATAACACGGTCTTATACAACAACTTTATAGGTAATAACGGTGCAGGTAGGGGAATCCAGGGCAATTGTCAGGCATGCGACAAGGCTGGTGAGAACTCCTGGTACAATAGCGGAACTAAAAGAGGAAACTACTGGAGCAACTGGGATGGAACCAACTGGGGTACTGCAGATGCATATCCAATAGATGGGGGCATGGCTAGTGATTGGTATCCTCTTCCAGAACCAGGTTTCCATCCTCCAATCCATATCAGAAGCAATGACGAGTTTACACCTGCAAATGGTGTGAGTAGAGGCAGCGGTACACCGGAGGACCCCTACATAATAGAAGGCCTGATAATTGATGGTGCAGGAGGAAGTTATTGTATATGGATTGAGAATACAAACCTCCATTTTGTGATCCGAAACTGCCAACTTCAAAATGCCACAAATTCCTTATGGACACCTTGGGGTGCAGGGATTGCGTTGGGGAATGTGACAAACGGGAAGATTGAGGGCAACATCTGCACTCGGACACGAACTGGGATAATCTGTTATGGCACATCAGAATTCAACCTAATTACAGAGAACAATGTTTCCCAATGTAGGGATGGCATCTATTTGTCCATCTCAAATAACAATACAATCACAAACAACAAAGCATTTAATAACACAAACTCTGGCATTTACCTCCATTCCTCTGCTAATAACACCATTAGAACTAACAATGTTTTTAGCAATTCTTACGGCATCTATTTGTCATCATCAGATAATAATACAATCACCAACAACGAAGCATTTAATAACACCAACTCTGGCATTTACCTCTATTTTTCAACTAACAACACCGTTGGAACCAACAATGTCTCTGGTAATTATTACGGCATTTCTCTGTTTTCTTCAGCCTACAACATACTTTCAAACAACAATGTCTCTCACAACTTAAAGTATGGGTTCTACTTTTCTTCCTCAAATACCAACAATAGAGTTGCATATAACTGGATTTACAACAACACTGATTACGCAATCTATCTTACCTATTCTTCCACCGGAAACATAATCCATCATAACAACATCATCGCCAACAGAGGTGCTACAAAGGGTGTTTCTGGTAACTGCCAGGCATACGACGATGTTGGTGGCAACTATTGGTATCACACTCCAGAGAGAAGAGGAAACTACTGGAGTAACTGGGATGGCGCTGATTGGGGCACACAAAATGCATATCCAATAGATGGGGGCATGGCTAGTGACTGGTATCCTCTACCAGCTACTGGAATGCATCTTCCGATTCACATCACAAGCAATCATGAGTTCACGCCTCTCAATGGTGTTGTTGGAGGCTTAGGCACAGAGGATGAACCCTACATAATAGAAGGCTGGGAAGTTGATGGTGATGGAGGAGGATACTGTATTTGGGTCGAAAACACTGATGTCTATTTTGTGATTAGAAATTGCAAACTTTACAATGCAACAGAACAGTTGGCGCCACCAGGAGGTGTAGGTATTGCATTAAATAGTGTGAAAAACGGGAAAATAGAGAAAAATCTCTGCACACAATCAATCATAGGGATACGCCTTTATGGCTCTTCCCAACACAATACCCTCGTTGGCAACATCGGAATAGGAAACACCCAAAAAGGCCTTGAATTGTATTCCTCAACAAACAACACAATCAATGACAACCAATTCTCGAGCAATTCTTACGGTGTTTACCTCTCTTCAAGCAGCAACAACACACTCACAAAAATTAAGGCCACAAACAATTCCTATGGCATCTACCTCTCTTCATCCAGCACAAACATACTCTCAAGCAACTATGTATGTAGCAACAATATCGGTTTTTATCTTACATCCTCAAGCAGTATCTATATCGCAAATAACAATGTGTCTTTCAATTCTTTTGGGCTGTACTTAGCCTTCTCAAACAACAACGAGATATTGTATAACTGGATTTGCAGCAACACCAATTACGGAGTTTATCTCACATCCTCCACAGGGAACAATATTCACCATAACAACTTCATCGGGAACAGAGAAAGCATAACTGCATCGCTCAAGGGCGTTTCAGGTATGTGCCAGGCATATGATAATTCGCCCGGTAACTACTGGTATGATGCCGCCTTACAAGAAGGGAACTACTGGAGTAACTGGGATGGTCAGGGCTGGGGCACACCAAATGCATACCCAATAGACGGAGGCATGGCTAGTGATTTATATCCTCTTGCCACCACCGGGATGCATTCTCCAATTCACATTACAAGCAATTCTGAGTTTACACCTCTAAATGGTGTTATTGGTGGCTTAGGTACGGAGGAGGACCCCTACATTATAGGAGGTTGGAAAATTGATGCAAATGGGGGAAGTTTCTGTATCTGGATTGAAAATACAACAGCACATTTCGTGATAAAGGATTGCAATCTTTCCAACGCAACCAATACTCTGGTTGCCCCCTACGGTGCAGCTGTAGCATTCAATAATGTAAGGAATGGTAAAATAGAAAATACAGTGTGTACACAGTCAAGGTATGGGGTGTATCTAGCCTCTTCAAACTTCAACACACTCGCAAATAGCAATCTCTCATCTAACTACTACGGTAGTTACCTATATTCTTCCACAAACAATACCATCATAAACACCAATTTTGGTAGGAACTCTTACGGCATCTATGCTGAAACCTCAGCCAACA
>JAWACX010000021.1:0-14928 GCA_038896575.1 Thermoplasmata archaeon | reverse complement strand
TGAAGAGCGAGTTATGGCTGAGACCGATATATCATTGGACAGATAGGAGGGTGATAGCACACATTGCGTTATGCGTGCTCACACTGTTGGTAAAGGAAATACTTGAGAGAGAGCTGGGAAAGGAGATAATGGTAAGAATACTTGAGAAATTTTCATACAGCATAGATACAGTAAAAGGATGTTTTGAGTGGTTTGGAAGTGAGTGAAATACTGGCTTTTATGGCATACGAAAAAATAAAAATCGTTTTTCTCATGTTTTAGTATGACCAGCATTTTATATTCTGCAAGAAATTTAACCATAGTAAGGTTTATATACTGCGAAACTTAGGCTTAAGCTTCTCTCCCTCTGTTTTCCGTTCAGGCCGCAATAATAGTGGTGTGCAACCGGTCCTGTGCCATCCCTCTGCCTTTCCCATTGTAGTGTCCAAACCCCACTAATAGCGGTGTGCACCTCTATGCCTCGCATCCCCTATTTACTTCAGACAGGCTGGACTCTTACGAAATTGCCTACACCATGAAATCCTGTAATCTCACGCCTGTCTCCACCAGCATCTCGTAGGTTTTTCCTATTGGGAGTCCCACCACATTGAAATAGCACCCTTCTATTCTTTCCACGAACAAACAGGCCTTGCCCTGGATTCCATAGCCACCTGCCTTGCCCACCCATTCATTTGTGTTCAGATACCATTCTATCTCTGCCTCGCCCAACTTCCTGAAAAACACCCTTGTTTCCTCAAAATCCACAACCTCAATCCGCTTTGCCAGACAGACAACTGCAATCCCGCTGACCACTGTGTGGGCCCTGCCAGAAAGCATTGAAAGAAACTGGTATGCCTCATCTCTCGTGGCTGGTTTCCCGAGCACCTTTTCATCAAGGAGCACAACCGTGTCATAGCCCAGAACCAAATGTTCAGGATGCTTTGATGCACACCACCTCGCTTTAGCCAGCGCATTTTTCCTCACACTCTCATAGGCATCTTCACAAACGGCTTCCTCTACCTCTGGCACACACTGGATAAAATCCAATCCAAGTTTCTCCAAAATCTCCTTTCTACGCTCAGATGCAGATGCCAGCACAAGCATTTTACCATCTCCCGAGAAGCATCTTCTCCCGCTTGAAGGTTTTTACTGCAACAAAGCCAATTATGAAATCTAACAGGGAAACCACACCGGCAAAAATGTAGAGAAAGAACAGGTTCACCTCAAGAATTCTGGTTGCTGAAAGCACAAACACAACTATGACAGGCACCACAACAAGGCTTCCGAGTTGCTGGGCTGCACGAACATCATTCACCTTTGTTGAAATCAACACATTGGACATTATGCTGAGCAACGAAATAAGTGGTGTCAGCAACCCAACCGAGAGAATCCAGAAGAAATCTGGCATGATGTATGTGCCGAAAACTGGATAAGTGAGAATATCAACTGTAACAGAGAAAAGCCCGAAGGAGATGTAGGAGGCAGCAACAGAGGGAAGAAATGCCGAGAGCACTTTTCCCAGCAAAAGGTCTCTTTCAGTTATCGGGGTTGCCAGCAAAATCTCAAGCGTCCTTGAGTTCTTCTCGCCAACAAAGCTATGGGCCGCAATCACAGAGGGAATCACTGCGGGAATGACCATGAAGAAGGGGATGAAGGCGTTGAGCACAAGCACAACCAGGAGTTGTTTTGGATTCAGGGATTCAATTGGAATTGGTGAGTGAATTGAAACATTCTGGATTTTGCTCACATCAATGGAGTAATCCTCCACATTCAGCCCGGTAATTGGGATAAGGGTTACAATGGGCATTATCACAGCCATTACCACGGGAAGGAGAAAGAGTGGGAGTGTAATGAGGGGGTTGGATTTCAGTTCCTCCATGTCCTTGTGGAAAATTACTGCGTACAGTTTACCTTTCCTTGCCATTCTCTCTCACCAGCTTCATATACACATCTTCAAGCGTTGCGTTCTCCTTTTCCACAAACTGCACTTTTACATTCAGGCTCACGAGGAATGAAACAATCTCAGGATTCTCCCGCTCAGGCTCTTCACACGCAAAAAGGATTTTATTTCCTACCCTCCCGATGTATTTGCCCCCGAACCTCTCACGCAGTGCCTTCTCCACGGTCTCGGGAATTTCAGGAGCATAAACTGCAGTTCTCGGGGTAAAGAATTTCTGTATCAGTTCCGAGGGCTTTCCCCTGCCGAGGGCTCTGGTGCTCAGCATCAAAATTTCATCACAAAGTTCATACGCCTCATGAAGATTGTGTGTGGCGAGCAAAATGCCGCGCCTTGCATCCCTCAACTCTTTTAGGAATTCTCTCACAGCCCTTGCGGAGGCAGGGTCCAGGGATGCTGTAGGCTCATCAAGCAAAAGATAAACAGGGTCATGGACTATTGCTCTGGCAATTGCAATCTTCTGCTTCATTCCCTTCGAGTATGTTTTCACTTTCTCTCCCCTTTTTCTCTCTATTCCCAGCATCCTGAGCAATTCTTCAACCCTGGGCCCTATTTCCTCCTTCTTCATTCCATAAAGCTGGGCAATGTAGTAGAGATTTTTTTCTGCACTAAGATTCTCATAGAGGGATGGGTTTTCGGGAAGAAAGCCTACTCTATGCCTTGCTTTTCTCGCACTCTCCTCAACCAGCATATTAAAACCATCAACTGTCACCGTACCCCTTGTGGGCTTGAGAAGCCCGAGGATGAGCCGCATTGTTGTGGTCTTCCCTGCACCATTGGGCCCGATAAGCCCGAGGACCTTGCCTGGCTTTAATTCAAAGGAAAGTGATTCCACGGCAACCTTTCCATCAAACGCCTTTGTGAGGTCTCTGACAGATAGCATTCAGATAAGAGATTACGATTAGATTAGAAATAGTTTGTGTTTCTCATCCCGGGCCTCATGGGGGCATAGAGAAGAGCGGATTCACAAGAGTTATATACTCACCAGGAATTACTGCTATTATGTTCCAAAGGTTTCCGCTCATTGCTCTCTCCCTTGTGATTGTTGTTACACTTGGAGGCTCTCCACCTTCCATAACCCAGGAAAAAAATTGTGATTGTGGAGTGAAGCTCTGGGAGAGTTATCACTCCTACAACTCAACGAACAGCTTAACCCAGGAGCTTTTCAATCTCTCAGCCCAGCATCCAGATATAATGAAGGTTATCAGCATCGGAAAAACCTGGGAAGGCAGGGATATCTGGGCCGTGAAGCTCTCAAAGGATGTGGACACAGAGGACCCCGATAAACCAGAGATTCTCTTTGACGCTGACCATCATGCAAGGGAATGGTTGACTATTGAGCTTGCAATGTTCATAATTCACAAGTTTGTGGATGAATACCCTGCAAATTCCACAATAAGTGAACTTGTGAATACAACACAAATCTGGGTAATTCCGACAATGAATCCAGACGGGAGAGTTTATGATGGAGAGACATCAGATGGAATTGACCCGAACTCAACAACCATGTGGCGAAAAAACAAGAGAGACAACAACGGGAATGGACAATTTGATCAAAACTATGATGGTGTAGATCTGAATAGAAATTATCCGTTTGCATGGGGCACTGGTTCAAGTCCAAATCCAAGTGCTGAGGATTACAGGGGTCCCTATCCTGGCTCAGAGCCCGAAGTCCAGGCTTACATGAAGTTTGTAAAGCAGCATCACTTCATTCTTGCTGTTTCCTACCATACCTATGGCCAGTACATCCTCTATCCCTGGGGCTACACTTCTGCAAACACACCGGATGAGCGGTACTTCAACGCTACTGCCTACAAACTAAAATCATTATTCAGGAATACAGCAGGCTCAACAAGGTCATGGGTTATTGGCCAGCCCCCAGATGTGCTTTATGCAGTAGGTGGCTCCACATTGGACTACCTGTACGGGGTGCACCGCACACTCTCATTCTCCCCGGAACTCTACCCCTCTTTCTATGACAACCTTCCCTACGGAGATGGATTCCATCCACCTGTAACAAAGATTTATCCTGCGTGCTATGACCAGATTGAAGCTGTTGTTTATCTTGTGGATTCTGCAAAGAATCCCTACTATATTTTAAACAATACAGATGATGTTGGTGTGATGAAGATTGAGCCATTTACAAACACTTCTACATACGAGCCAGGTACCTACAACATTACAGCGTATGTGGAGAACTATGGAAGCGAGAACCAGAGTAACATTGATGTAAAAATCACAATTGCAAAAAATGTGAGTGGAAGCGAGGTGGTGATTTACACGGATACAAAAACAATTACACAAAACCTTGCACAGAATGAAACATACAAATTGACCTGGAGCTATACATTTAGTGAGAACTGCAACTTCACAATTGCTGTTGAAACGCTGAAAGTTGATAACTACAGTGCCAACAACAAGAAAAGAATGGAAATTATGATAAAGCCCAGCGATGTTACGCCACCTGCAATTGTGCACACACCAGTGAGCACTGCAGAGCCTGATGAGATGATTTATATAAACGCCACAATTACTGATGATGCCAGCGGTGTCAGGAATGCCACTGTCTTCTATTCCTATGATAACATCACCTTCATGAGTGCCCTTATGACTCCTACCGGAACCCAGTACTCTGCAACAATTCCAGCCCCTTCCTCCGGTTTTGTGTATTACTACATTACCGCCTATGACAACGCATCTAACCTCGGAAAACTCCCCTCGGACGCGCCTGCAAATGTGTTCATAATAACTATCTCGCCCACCCCTGAAGTTCAATTCCCGTTCCTTTACCTGCTCCCCTGGGCTCTTCTGGTTTTGATTTTGCGAAAACTGAGAAAGGGCAAAGGCTGGCGAGGAAGATAAAACTCATTTCTTATCCGGTGTTGATAAAATCGTCGCGATTCTCCGAATTATTGCCTCACTCTCGCTCCCTGCGAAGAGGGGAAGCACAACTTTAAGGCGCTGGAGGAGCAGGGGTAATTGCTCCGGCCTGATTGCCTCTGGATTTATTCCTGCCTCCTCGCATTGTCTCGTGTAGAGATGGATGCTGTTGCTTCCAAGTGGGCTTTCTTCCATCACTTTTACTATTTTTCTTGCCAGTGAATTCATGGTTCCCCTAGGGTAATTCTGTTGGATTACTTAAAAGTTTTTTTGCATCCTTTTGCATATTTATGTCGGGGGGAGGGGGTAAATTTCCACTGTAGCACTTTTGTTTTGCTTTTTCAAGGGTTTCCCTGTACTCCTCGTAGTTTTTGATTGATTTCGGATTACTCAGCGGGAATGGAAGGGTTTCAACGACCGTCTTAGTAAGGTCATGCACAAAATATGTTCCTTTTTTTGTGACTTCATACCCCTTCACATAACCAGCAACCCTAAAAATTTGGAAAACAAACTTTATGCTTGGCGGCAGTGTGGTGCACACATTTGGGTCTAGCTGAAGCTTGTACAGTTCATGTGCAAATCTTCTCCAGGATTTGGCTTTTTCCTCAAGTTCTGCATAAAAGGCATAGCGCTTCCTGCTTTTAATGCTCTCAAGGTAAAGCTCAATTGGTGGGTTTACTATCTGAATGTTGCCACAGGTGCTGAAGGCACCTGGACCAAAGCCGAAGTAGGCATCCACAAGTTCATCCTTAGAAGAATCGTATATCCGCTTGCCCTTTGCAAATACCCAGACACTATCTCTTCTGTAGCCCTTTTCTCTAAGGAACTCCCAGGCTTTCTCAATTGCCCTGAACATGGCTTGGGCATCCATACCAGGTTTAGCCCTAACACCTGGAATCAAAAGATAGGGATAGATAGTAACCTGGTCCGGACCTATATCGCCAATTATCTCCACATCCTTCAAAAACCCCTTGAGATTCTGGTTCGGCAATCCAACCATTAAATCAATATTTACAGAAAGGCCAAGTCCCTGTGCCGCATTAACAACACTTTCCACCATTTTTTCTGTGGCTTTTGCTCTTCCGACAGCAGTTAGGGCACTAGCCTGAAGGGTCTCTACACCCATGCTTACCTTCGAAACCCATGCGGAGATTTTCTCAAGATACTCCGGCTTGAAACCAAAAGGATTTCCTTCCATCCCCACCTCTTCAAGTTCCACATTCCCACTCACTGCAGATAGCATCTCAGAAATTTCCTCTGGCTTCAGGAGGTTTGGTGTTCCTCCGCCCATATAAAGCCAGCTTGCCTTACCCTGCACTGCTCGCAACTTCACCTCTTCCTTCAACGCATCCAGATATTTCTCCTTTAATTTTTCATCATAGCGGACTTTGTAAAAAGGACAGAAGGCACAGAACATTCTGCAAAATGGCACATGGATATATAAACCAAAACTTGTAGAGTTTGTGGTTTCTGCATTCCAATCAATGGAGGTGAAGGTAAACTTCACTTTAGAGAAACTGCGTGCAAGCATAGCTTTTGAGATTTCTGGAATCATCGGTAGCACCATTTTTACGATGATGCTACCGACTATAAAAATCATTCGTTTGGAATACGAAAATAGGGAAAAATGGGGGAGGAGGTAAATTTCCACTGGAGATGTGGTCTGCAACCCTTACGGTAACCCGCAGCGGTATATGGAAATGCCCACAAACGATTCCATTTTAGTTCGTTCTCTCCATTATCCGGGCAGAGATTGCTGGAAGCTATCTGGACATATCTGGATAAGTGCAGTTTAAAATGGAAAATTCTAGAGAAAAAATTTGAGGATGTGATCGATGATGTGCTCCAGTGTGCGAGTGAGGTTGTAACGAAAGAAAAGAGGGAGTTCTATGAGGAAATGCGAAAGGAAATCCTTGTGGACTTCACTCCAATGCAACTGGAAGGGTGCGGAGAAATAGCAGAAGCGCTGAATTACTCGAACTTCATTTTCTCCTGGGCGAGCGAACTATGCAAAAGAATTTGGCCATATGTCCGGCTATATTATCTAAGACATGGAGTTATCTACTGGATCCAACCGAGATATTACAATCCGCTGGACCCAGAACCAAGGATGTTCTCCATCCAGTTCTCTTCATTGCGAGCAAAATGCAAAGATAGAAAGCTTGGTGGTGACCGGAGTGGAATTCTCACTATCAGGGAAAATCTGACAATCGGATATATAGAACAGGAACCAAGAGCACGTACACGGATGGAGAGATTCTATCAGAAGGTCTGCGAAGTGTATGTAGTGGGAAAATTCAGGACTCCACTTCAGATGGCAAGCTATCTCAACAAAGACCTCCTCAGGGAGGTAGTGGGCATATAGAGTCAGGCAAAGCTTATAGGGAGGTACTCTCTTCTATCCTAGAGTTGTACACTGCAGTAGCCAGTTCTTCCATCAGTTTGCTAGAAGATTACTGCCATATGAAATTTTTCTGTGCGGAGATCCTGCCCTATCTTAACGAGAAGGACCTTAAGGATTATCCTATGATAAAAAGGACCGAGAAAAAATCAGGGAATTACTACTGGGCACTGGTGATTCTCCTCATAAAAAGTCCCAGAGTGGAGAGGCCTGAAATTTTTCTTTAATTGAGGAATAGCAACGGGTATACCACCGGGTTACCTGATAAAATTTTTATTCTAAAGAGTTTTCCGGGGAATGTGGTAAACCTCACCTGTCCGAAGTGTAAAAAAGAATTCTCCAGTTTCTCAGCTAGAGATGCGAATTGGTGTAAAAGGGATAGAATCTTCTTCTGTGCCCAGTGTGCTACTCGGAGGTTGATCTGCCCGAAATGCGGAACTCGGCTTACAAGAACCCTCAATGCACTTATCTGGTGCGGAATTCTCAATGCCATCATTTTCTCGTTCCTCCTGGTCGCTATGTTCATCACAGAGTCGCCCAGCGTTTTTCAAAAGTGGGAATGGAACGAAATGGAAGTTGTGGAAATCGCCAAAGCACCCCTCAATAAAACTGTGAAACTGGAAGGGACAATAGAGAGCAGGGATAAAATCCCGATAAATTATTCGCAAGTGGAGTTAGAAAATGGAGAGATTCTAAGGAAGAGGCTCTACTTGGATTTTACACTTGTTGATGCCTCAGCCAGAGTCCATGTGAATGTTTCTAACATAATGTATATACTAACTTATCCCCATGAGAGGTATTCAGGAAATTTAACCCTTCGCTGGTTTGAAAATGGAGACAATGTGAGTGGAGTGGGTATTCTCAAATTTAATGAAACTGGAACCCTCACATTCTATCCTATTGTGCTCACAACAGGTTCAAAGGACTATCTTTCGTTTGAAGAAACTGTATTTTACTACATTCTGGGAACTACGGTAATTATCTGTGGCATTATCTCAGCAGTCGGATTGCCTCTCCTAGGACACAGAAGTAAACTTCACATTGAAAGCTTCCAGACCCTTCACCTCCAGTTTCCTGCACCTGTGCCCGCACAGCCCCAGCCTGATGTAGTATGGCATGAAAATAAGAAGTTCAAAAGATGGCGGCTGAGCTATTACATCTCTCTAGTTCTCACATTTCTTCTTTTGTTCTTGCTCATTTTCCTGTGGTCTCTTCCAATGGTTCGCATCCTCCTCATTACCCTCATTGTATTCCCTTCAACAATAGCGATTACCTGGTTTTTTAGCCGTGCAAACATCCCGACCCATGTGGGTTTTGACTCTAATGGCATTTATGCAAAGTATGTGACGAGAAAGCAATCTTCCTTGCTGCTCACCAGCCTCCGATGGAGTGAAATCAGAGAAATAGAACCTCATGTATTTTCTATTCTCAGGTTCACCACCACGGATGGGCGTGAAGTATACTTAACAGAAATTACGGGGGAACTCAGGAGATTAGTGCTGGAGGAATATGTCAGACGGAAAGGAGCAGTGAGCTTTGAGAATCTAACTGGAGGGAAAAGAATAGAGAAGGAAACCCAGTCAAGAGCACTTAGGGATATGGAGTATAATGACTTCTGGCTTGAAGTTGTGAAATATTCCATTGTGGGGTGTGTTGTGGTGGTTATAACCCAGGCCCTCCTCTGCATTCTTGGCATCGGACCCAGTCTCTCCATTTTAGTTGGACTTTCTCCCCTCTTCTTCTTACTAGCTGGCCTGCTCTTCATTAGCCCGATAAAAGTGAAGGTTAAGGAGGGTTTTGTGTTTATAAAAATAAGGCAGAAGACTCAAAGGTATCCTTTTGTGGCTATAAAAACACTCACTGTGGGTACAAATTGGATAAGGATAGAAAATGCCGATGGAATTGCCCATACGGTGCAAGATCTCGGCCCAAATACGATTAAAAAAATTATTACAGCCTTTGAAAACTTTCAACGCAAGCGTGGAATTCCAAGCCCTGAGGTGCCCGTGAAAGGATTAATAGAGTGGAAAAAGAACAGAACATACAGGGTTTACTACAGACTCTTTATCTTGTGGCTGGCCATGATGCACATCCTCGCAATAGCACTTGGTCTTATCCTCACCATACAGGACGAACTCACATTTATCCTTCTCTGGATCACCCTATTTTCAGCCCTGAATTTTGCCTCCATAGGGATATTCTTTGTTTATCTGCCCCTGAAACGAACTCCGAAAGAGATTGGTTTCTCTTCAGAAGGATTCTTCTGCAGATACAGGCACAATGCCCCTGCACTCCCCTCTTCTGTCTCCTGGGCTGAGATAGTCAAAGCAGACATTGTTTCTCCACCTTTTGGAGAGCAGAGGAGCACGAGGTTTTTCCAGAGGAACTATCTGGACATAGTTAAAAATACAGGAGTAGAGTATAACATAGGGCCTCTGGATGATGACCTTGCTGGAGAATTCAAACTTCGGCTTAGCCATACCAAGACTCTGTGAGGAGCGCAAGCCATCATGTTGGTGTTCCAATCCGTGCAGCAATCTCCTCTATTGTTCTCACAAGCTCCTTTAGACCTTCACCAGTTTTTGCAGAAATCACAATGGGCTGCTGGCGCATCTCCATTTCCAGAACCTGGATTGCATTCTCCCTCCTTCTCTCATCCATCAGGTCTGCCTTGGTAATCACGGGCACCAGTCTCTTTGAAAGCTGTTTTTCATTTCCGAATCTGCTCATGTATTGATTTATCTGTCCAACCACGACTTGTGCCTTTCTCAGCATCTCAGTAGGCGGGTCCGAGCCATCAAGGAGCAGGAGCAGGATATCTGCATACTGTATCTCCTCGTAAGTTGAACGGAATGCATCTACAATGTAGAGTGGCATCCCATCAATAAATCCCACTGTATCAATGAGCAGAAATTTCTGTTTAGAGACATTTACCCTTCTCACAAGCGTGGAAAGAGTTGTGAACATTCTATCATCCGTGTATGCATTCTCGCCTGCAAGTGCATTCAGTAAGGTTGTCTTCCCTGCATTTGTATAACCGGCCAGGGCAATACAGATGTAATTCAACTCTTTTCTTCTGGCCCTCTGCAACTCTCTCGCCTTCCTGTACTTCTCCAGCGTCCTGCGGATTTTTGCAGCTCTTCTCTTGATAAGGTCATAGTACTGGTCAACCATATACTCGCCACCGGCATAGGCACCGCTGTGTTCTCCTGTCTTGTATCGATGCACATATTCCCGCATCAGTGGAATCTCATACTGTAGTTTGGCAAGCTCCACCTGCAGCTTCGCCTCAACACTGTTTGCATTTCTCATGAAAATCTCCAGGATAAGCATCGTTCTGTCAATCACTTTCGCTCCTGTTTCCTTCTCAATATGGTATATCTGGGCTGGCTCCAGCGGGTCATTAATAACAAGCAAGCTGACATTCTCCCTCTCCATCCTCTCCTTTATCTCCTTGATTTTCCCCTCGCCTACATAGTATTTTCTATCTGGAAAATCCCTTTTCTGGATAATGTAATCTTTTACACTGTAGCCCATCGTCCTTATCAGCTCACATATTTCTGCCACATCTTTCCTTATTGAGATGAGAAACACCTCTTTTTCCTCCTCCCTCCTCCCCTTTTTCCCTCCTTCTTTTCCATCTACAGTGGAAATAGACCCCCGCCCCCTCCCTGCCTCAATCCCGGAGATACCCGACATCTGCCCTGCAGTGGAAATAAAGGTCCTCCCCCTTCACCTGAGCATCGGAATCTTCACACCTGCCTTCTTTGCAAACGCAATTGCTTCCTCATAACCAGCATCTGCATGGCGCACAATACCCATCCCTGGGTCTGTTGTAAGCACCCTCTCTATTCTCTTTTCCGCGCTTTCTGTTCCGTCAGCAACTACAATCATTCCTGCATGCGTGGAGTACCCGATGCCCACACCACCACCATTGTGAATTGCCACGAGGTCTGCACCTGCAGCTACATTCAACATTGCATTCAACAAAGGCCAGTCAGCGATTGCATCACTACCATCCTTCATGCCTTCCGTTTCTCGATAGGGCGAGGCAACAGAACCGCAGTCCAGATGGTCTCTTGTTATCGTTACAGGCGCCTCCAGTTCCCCGCTAGCAACCATCCTGTTAATTATTTTTCCAAATTTTGCTCTCTCCCCATAACCGAGCCAGCATACTCTGGCAGGCAGGCCCTCAAATGGAACATACTTTTCTGCCAGCTGTATCCAGTTAACAAGTTGCTTGTTATCTGCAAATTCCCGCATCACAACCGCATCGGTCTTCAGAATGTCCTCTTTATTTCCAGACAGTGCAACCCATCTAAAAGGTCCACGTCCCTCACAGAACATCGGGCGGATGAACAGCGGCACAAAGCCCTGGAAAGCAAAAGCCTCCTTGAAACCTCTCGTGTAGGCCTGTGCCCTTATGTTGTTCCCATAATCAAATACCACTGCACCTCTTTCCAGGAATTTAACCATCGCCTTTACATGGTCCACAATAGAATCCATAGCCATGTTAATGTATTTTTGGGGGTCATTTTTCCTCAATTCCTCTGCTTCCTTCACGCTCAGGCCCTTGGGCACATACCCGTTCAAAGGGTCATGGGCACTTGTTTGGTCAGTTACAACATCAGGCTGAAAACCTCTTTCAACAAGCATTGGCTCGATTTCGGCACAGTTTCCAACAAGACCAATTGAAACAGCCTCTCCTCTTGCCTTTGCATCCATTGCAATTTTTAGGGCCTCATCTACATCATAAACAATCATATCGCAGAAGCCACGCTCCACCCTTTTCTTTATCCTCCGCTCATCCACCTCTATATCAATACACACACCATGGTTCATTTTCACTGCAAGTGGCTGTGCGCCCCCCATCCCGCCCATACCGCCGGTAAGCACAATTTTCCCTTTTAGCGTCCCGTCAAAGTATTTTCTTGCTGCTGCGGCAAATGTCTCATAGGTACCCTGAATTATTCCCTGCGTGCCTATGTAGGCCCAGCCCCCGGCAGTCATCTGCCCATACATTATCAGTCCGAGTTTTTCAAGTTCATAGAATTTTTCCCAGGTGCTCCATCTCGGCACAAGATGTGCGTTTGCAATTAGCACCCTGGGTGCATCCTCATGGGTTCGAAAAACACCAACCGGCTTTCCAGATTGCACAAGCATAGTTTCGTCATTTTCAAGATTCATGAGGGTCTCAACAATTGCATTGTAGCAATCCCAGTTTCTTGCGGCTTTCCCTGCACCTCCGTAAATTATCAGTTCATCAGGTTTCTCAGCGTTCTCCAGATTGTTCTGGAGCATCCGGAGGATTGCCTCCTGACGCCAGCCTTTGCATGCAAGTTCCTTTCCCCTTCTTGCCGTAATCCTCAAGGGCTCACCTCACTTTTTCTTTCTCTTCTCCTCTGTTTCCTCCTTCTTCACAATAGAGACAAAAACAGCATCACCTGTTCTAACCCGCAAGGCCTCTGCATCAGGTTTCCGAATCCTTATTATGTTCTCCTCCCAGATATCGTCCTTCACAACCTTTAATGTGACCGAGCCATGGGCACTTCTCACCACAACACTATCTTCCTCACTTAATCCCAGCTTTTCATAATCCTCGGGGTTTATCTTAGCCACTCCGCTTCCTGGAAGCGAGCTTACCCATACCCGCATTGTGAAGATTTCCTCCGGCATAATTCTCACCATCTCAGGAAAACACAAGAGGATAGAAATAGGTTTCTATTGGCAGGCAATAACTGAGAAGAGAATGTGAGATAAGGCAAGCTTATGTGCCCCCTTTCCACTTAACCTACCCCTAAAAATATATACTCCGTCCATTTTCCCAGGATTGCAAAGGGGGTAAGAAAATGGTTCAAAGCAAAAAGAAAGGAAAGGGGCAGGGAACACAGCCAATGACAAAGGAAGAACTACTGGCGAAGGCAAAAAAGCCAGGAGAGGATGCGAAAAAGCTTCATTCCTTCTACAAGGGAAAAATTGAGGTAGTGCCCAAATGTGTCATTAGAAATTTTGATGATTTTGCAATCTGGTACACCCCTGGGGTTGCAGAGCCTTGTAAGATGATCAAGGAGAACAAGGAGCTTGTCTGGACAATGACCAACAGATGGAACACAATTGCGGTTATAAGCGATGGCACAAGAATTCTTGGACTTGGAGACATAGGGCCCGAGGCAGGGCTTCCGGTTATGGAGGGCAAATCCCTTCTCTTCAAGTATCTGGGTGGTGTAGATGCCTTCCCGCTCTGTCTAGCTACAAAAGACCCGGAAAAAATCATAGAGACAGTGAAAATTTTACAACCCTCAATTGGTGGTGTGAACCTTGAGGACATTGCCCAGCCCAAGTGCTTCTACATCCTGGATAGATTGAGAAAGGAGTGCGAGATTCCTGTATGGCATGATGACCAGCAGGGAACCGCTACCATAGAGGTGGCAGGTGCAATTAATGCTGCAAAGCTCGTGGGGAAGAAACTGGAGGAAATGCAGTTTGTGCTCTTCGGTGCTGGTGCCGCAAATATTGCCATAGGGCGCGTGCTGAGAGCTGTTGGGGTAAAAATTGAGAACATTGTGCAGATAGACAGCAAGGGCCCGCTTCATCCTGACAGGAAGGACATTGAGGCCGTTAAGGACGAATACCAGGATAAATGGATGCTCTGCCTTAAGTCAAACAAGAAGGGAGCGAGGACGATAGAGGAGGCGTTCAAAGGTGCGGACATTGTGATTGCAGCTTCAAAGCCAGGTCCAGATACAATAAAGAAGGAATGGATAAAGTTGATGAATGATAAGCCAATTGTGTTTGCAACTGCAAATCCGATACCAGAAATTTGGCCATGGGAGGCAAAGGAGGCAGGGGCATACATCGTGGCAACAGGAAGAAGTGATTTTCCAAACCAGATTAACAACTCCCTGGGATTCCCGGGAATATTCAGAGGCACCCTTGATGTGAAGGCAAGGACAATCACTGATGAGATGTGTGTGGCTGCTGCATATGAGCTTGCAAAGACCGCTGAGGACAAGGGATTGCATGAAGAATACATCGTGCCTACAATGGACGACTGGGAGGTCTTTCCAAGAGAAGCGGTTGCTGTTGGACTCAAGGCAATAGAGCAGGGAATTGCAAGGGAGAAACCATCCAGGCAGGAACTGATGGAGAGAGCCGAAAGCATCATAAGGCGTGCAAGAGAGCAAGCAAAGTTTTTGATGAAGAAGGGATTTATTCCGCCAGCACCAGAAGCGTAAGCAAAAATAATTTGGTAGCCCCGGCAGGATTCGAACCTGCGTCGCTGGCTTTCTTCCGGGCGAGGGGCTGCGCCCCTTACGCTAACCCCCGAGGGTTGGCACCCTTACGGACGGGGTTGCACCCTACGGTACCCGCATTAAGGGGTATGCTTCGCATACCCCAAACCTACCCCCATTTTGGATGAAACCTTTTCGGGCGGGGCTACGCCCTACGGTACCTGTGCCAAGGAGATGCCTCTGGGCATCCCCGAACCTGCCCACTTTTTCCGTGAACGCTTTTCGGGGTGCGAAGCACCCTGAAAAGGGTTCCTCCAAAGGCCAGCATGATTGTCCACTACACCACGGGGCTATCAGAACAGTGGTAATGAAGGGAGATATAAAAGTTATTCCGGGGCATTGGAGCAATTCTTTTATACTCTGTGGGCTATATTTGTGACAGGTGGTTGAAATCACAGACATCACACAAACAGATCGGA
>JAWACX010000020.1:0-14935 GCA_038896575.1 Thermoplasmata archaeon | reverse complement strand
CATCTGGACAATGTAATACCCCGGGAAACCGTTCGGGTAATCCTGAATTCTCAACAGTTCTGGAATTTCTGGCTGGGATTCAAGCGGGTCAAAGGTCGCAGCCCTCAAGAGAATTCTGTAATCCACACCTGTCTCTCCTGCCAGAATAACTTCCCTCTCACCCAACCCTTCTCTTTTTTCCTCGGTCACTTTTTCATTCAGAGAAGGTAGCACACTCTGGCCCTGCAGCACAAGCAAACCCAGCACGAGAAACGCAAATACCTGTTTCAACATTTCTACCACAAGAGGGGCATGGTTTTAATAGTATTTAACCCTTACTCGGCTCTGGAGTTTGTGTTTGGGTCTGGCGTTACTACACCTAAATATTCGTCTGTCACTTTCCGTGCTTGATGTGTTTCTGGATTCAAGACGATGTCTTTCCGAAACGCCATAGTGAAGTCCATTCCGTTCATTTACTGCAATCCATTTCTTTCTGTATCGTTTCCAAAAATTTGATATACCCATGAGACATTATTTTCTCCATGGGTAACAAATCCAGCCTTAAATTAAACCTCTGCCTCTTTCTGGTATTTTCCGTGCTTGGTATTTTGGTGGTAGATGCTGTGTGTGTTTCTGGTGCAACCCATAGCGCACCAATTAGACCCTGGGATGGCGTTTTTGACTTTGTTCCACCGCTCAATAAACCGATAATTCTCACACAGCCTGATGGAACAACTTTTGAGGCCTGGCTGACAGGTGCTGAAATAGGAGGAAAATTAGAGCATGAAGGTTACACTGTCATCAAGGATGAAGATGGGTACTGGAGGTATGCGGAAAAAACAAGGGAGGGAATCATACCAGGTGGAATTGTGGACAGGGACACAGCACCTCTAGAAAAGGGCATAGGGAGATGCCAGAGCATCTGGCTCTCGGAGGGGAAGGATGTGAGGAGCAAACTCTTTTCCTATCTTTTTGAGCACAGTCGTGGGAGGCAACAGGCAAGGTATGTGGCCCTTCTCATGGACTTCACAGATTGCACCTTTGTCCATGACATCAGTTACTTTCAGCAGATGCTCTCAAGCCTGAACACCTTTCCCTCTGGCTCTCTTCGTGACTTCTACCTGGAAAATTCTTATGGTGCCTTTGACCCGCTCATAGATGTGTATGGAATTTTCCATTCCAGCCATGAAATGCGCTACTATTCATGGGATTCTGGCAGATATGTAGATGACATGCTTGAGGAAATTCTTCCGCAGGTTGACCCTGTGGTCAACTTTGCGGACTATGACAACGATGGAGATGGATATGTGGACATGGTGATTGTGATTCACGCAGGCCCGGATGCAGCAGCAACAGGGAATACAGCAGAGCATATATGGTCCCATGCTTCCTGGGCCTATCTCCAGACTGCTGATAATGTGTACATAGGTGCCTGCAACACTGGGCCAGATGTAGATGCCACAATTGGGGTCTATGTCCATGAAATGGGCCACAGCATTGGTGAAATGGACTTCTACGACACCACTTACAGGTCAATGGGAACTGGAGACTGGGATGTAATGGCTGGTGGTTGCTGGTATGGAAATCCTGCTGGCTCAAATCCGCTTCACTTCAATCCTTACTCAAAAACCCACCAGGGCTGGCTCTCTCCAACCTATATTACCCAGAGCCAGGTTGTGAACCTCCAGCCGCGGGAACTGACGAAATCCCTTGTTCAGATAAACATCTCCGCAACCCAGTGGTTCTATGTGGAATACATTTCCAAAACATGCGGTGCCAAATTTGACAGGCTGGCACTTGCAAGTGGTGCAATAATCTGGCATCTAGATGCCTATGGTTCCCAGACAGACCCTTCAAGATATTTTCTGGATGTTGAGGAATTTGATGGAAGGGATGGCACCCAGGAACTCCAGCTTAATCTGAACAGGGGTGAGCCAACAGACCTCTGGGCAGATGACACAACTGGAATGAGTGATGCCACAAATCCCAACACCTCGGCAAACGCACCTTACACCAGAACTGGCATTGTTTTCGCAAACTTTTCAAAGCCAGGAAATGTAATCTCTTTTGAGGTGTACTTCTCTCCAGCCCCTGACATTGCTGTTGAGAAACCTCACCTTGATGAGCTCTGCATCTCTGGCACAACCGTAAACATCTCAACAAAGGTTTACAACAACGGGCCTTCATCTGTGGGTAATGTAAATGTTTCATTTTACCTGTGGAACCTCTCAGAAACAAACCTTCTGGGTTCCGTCACAATCGCTGCAGTTCAGGGGTATGGAAATGCCTCCGCCACAATACAGGCACCAATCCCTGCCCCGGGAGATGTAGAAATCTGGGCAAAAGCGGATTTGGCTCAAACTGAAACAACAAGATCAAACAATGCTGCAAAAAGTACCTGGAAAATCTATGAACGCAGGGGTCAGATTTTGATTGTAGATGATGACGATGGTTTTGAGTTTGAAAAAACTTACCAGGGAATTCTGGACATTCTGGGTTATTCCTGGAATACAGTGAAGGGCCATGCATCAGCATCACTTATGGAGAACTACGAGGCAATACTCTGGGAATCCGGTTCAACAGGAAGAATGCAGGGCCAGCTATCCCTTTATGACATTGGTGAACTCAAGGTGTATCTGAACAATGGCGGGAAGGTCTGGTTCTCCTCTCCAAGACTCGCAGGTGGGCTTGGAAGCACATCCTCTGCCCAACCAGGCGTTGACCCTGTTTTCCTCCGCGACTACCTCGGTGCAGTTTTTGATAGAACTCTCCAGAGCTCCGGTGGTGTGGCATCAGGAACAGGGGAATTGATGGGAGGCCTTGTCATAGAGCTTTTGCCAGTACCTGGAAGGCAGATGTATGATGTTGTGAACCTCGGGTTCAGTTCCTACGGAGATGCCCTGCAGATATTCATTGACAACAATACCGGGAAATACCTTGGCACCTGTGTGAACGGCACTGCCTATCCTTTCAAAACAGTTTTCACAGGGTTTAACCTTGTTCAGATAAAGAACTCCAGCCAGGCTGTTGAAGTTACAACCAGGATACTTAACTGGTTTGGAATTTCTTCAATAAAGCTGGATAGAAAGAGCTATACCCAGCTTGAGAGTGTGGCAATGGTTGTTGTCAGGGACTGGAAGGAGAACAGGGATTCCGGTGCTGTTGAAACAGTTAGTTGTATTCTCAAAAGCAACAGTGAACCAGGTGGTGAGGTTTTGAGCCTTGTGGAAACAGGCCCTGATACAGGAATCTTCACAGCCCAGATTCAACTTTCAGCCACGGATGCTCCGGGTGTGCTGAAAATAGCCTATGGTGATGTGATAAATGCAACATACTTTGATACTGGTGCGAATAAGGAGCGATGGGACACAGCCCATGTTGAAGCCCAGGACTGCTCAAGCCCAGTTATAGAGCATACTCCTGTTGCAATAGCTTTCAACCACACTGAAATCAGAATAAACGCGTTCATTTCCGACAATGTTGGGATTGCCAGTGTGACCCTTTACTACAGGGTCCACGGAAGTTCAAGCTTCCTTCAGTTATCAATGGTTGCCATCGATGGTGCTTACACTGCAGTAATTCCTGCCGGAGCCGTAACTATGGCCGGTATAGATTACTATATTGATGCTGTTGATGTGAACGGGAACAGTGCAAGAACAGAGGAATACTATATCCAGGTGATAGAATCTCCTGTGGTGGAATTGCCAGCTCCAATCATTGTAATTGTTTTTCTCTCAGCACTTGTACTCTGGCTTAGAAGAGCAAATCTGAGATGAGAGGAAGTTCTCCTTACTTAACTTTACAGTAAATAAACTTAACACGAAAGGTATATTTATGGATACCTTTTTCTCTTCCTCAATCTGCAGCTCCCCTGCATTAAATTTCACACGGTGTAAAGTTATGAGTGAAAAGTTCACCGAGTTTGTGGAGATGGCAAAGCTGTTCAGCACACCTGTGGTAGTGAGCATTCTTGAAACCCTTTACTCAAATGGGGAGAGTACTGCAACGGATGTAGCAAAAAGCCTAAAAATTCACATCGCTACTGCAAAAAAATATCTGAAGAAGCTTGCGGAGAAGGGGATAGTAAAGGAGGAGATAAAGAGAAAGCACATAAGAAAAACCGAGGTTTATTCCCTTGCAAAGAAAGAGATAATTCTTTCCCTGAATCTTGAAGTTCTTTCACTGGATGAAGATAAACTTGAAACCCTTGCCAGAGCTCTGGAACACTCATATGCTTCCCTTTTCAGCCAACAACTCAACACGAGCACAAGGAACCCCTATGAGGTAATTTCGGTGATAAAGGACAGGGTAGGAAGGACTGGCACAGATGTTGTTCTTGCCCATGCTCTAAAAAATTTACCTACGGATGTGCTGGAATATCTCACAAAAAAAGAGGTGATTAAGAGGCTGGAGGAGAGGATAAAATGCAGAGAGTAAAATCAGGAATTCCAGGTTTTGATATACTCACAGAGGGAGGTTTTGTTGAGGGAACAGTTAATCTCGTCTCTGGCGTTGCGGGTAGCGGGAAAACAATTTTCAGTGCCCAGTATGCGTTTTTCGGAGCAAAATATCTCAACGAACCGAGTGCTGTTATCACAATAGAGGCTCCGAAGGAGGATTATGTTCAGGCAATTTCCAGCTTTGGAATGGACCCCGGGGAAACCGATAAATTCTGGCTCATAGACCTGGGAGAGATTGGGGGAGAGGACATCCAGATAGATTTTCTGAAACTCCGGCAGTTTTTAGATGATTTTCTGGCAAGGCAGGAGATAAAGCGGCTTGTGATAGACTCCATAACTGGCATTGGTCTTCACTACAGAACAACTGAGGAGTTCAGAGAACATCTTTTTCTATTTACAAGATTCCTGAAAAGGAAAAGGGTGACTGCAGTGCTCACCACAGAGAGCATTGAGAACGGTCCTTACACAAGGTTCGGGGTTGAGCAGTTTGTCTGTGACTCTTTTATTGTTCTGGGCCTTGAAGAGATAAAGGGGACACTGAGAAGGACAATATTGATAAGGAAGATGCGGTTCACAAAGCACGATACAGCGAAGCATCCCTTCATAATAGGAGCAAAAGGGCTGGAGATAGGTGCAAGTGAGAAGGTGATCTGACGCTGGAGAATTTCAGGAGAGAGGCTCAGGAGATACTTCAAAAACACAGGGACCTCATCCATTTAGACATGCTTAGAGTGGGGATAAGGAAGGAGGCAAAAAAACACGCGCTTTTCACGAACCTCGTTGTTACAAAGGACCTTGTGATAAGATTTCCAGTTGAGGACAGTGAGGAAGCGAGGGAGGTACTGGGTAAGCTCCTTGCAATAACAGCTGATGTGATAACCACGGTGCATGGGGAGCAAGGGAGAAAAAACTTTATTGCAAGTATTAACGAAATGTCTGAGGAGTTCAAAAAATACATTCCAGAGCATCTTTTGATAAAAGAAGAGCGAGCGATAGAGCCTGTCTCAGAAATCTATTCTCTACTTTTCACAAAAATGCTTGAGAGAACAAACTGGAAACTCTGTGAGGAACTCGGGGAAATCTTTAATGAGCTTGTGGAAAGAAACCCTGGTTTTCAGGCTGATGCGAAAGTTGGAAGGGTTTCAATTGATACTTCAAAAATTACTGCAGAGAATGCAAGAAAAATTCTTGCTGAGGCATTTTCAAGGTTCTTCAAAATTTTTAGTTTTGCAGAGCCAGATGCGAGGAAAATCACATCTGAGGTTTGCAGGGAGATTTATGAGGGATACAGGGAGAAAGGGGAGTATGATGCAGTGCTGGGCGAGATTTACTTTGGAATCTTCAGTGACACCATAGAACTCCCGGGAAAGTTTGGAGAGCTTATAAGGGAAGTTGACAGAGGCACAAACTTTCTCATTGTTGCAAGGGACATTGAACTCCTTCTCCCGCTCTGGCTTGATTTCATTCCTGCCTTTCTCAAGGCGGAGGGCGCAGTTGTGCTCACCTGTGCAAGGATTCCACCTGCACAATGGATTGATTTCCTCAAACCCGGCATTCCTGATGTGGAAAAACGCATAGGAAAGAGCATAGTTTTTGTTGACTGGTACACCCAGAAGAGCCAGAAGGTTGTTGGAGTTGAGGAAAAGAACGGGATTTTCCTCTGTGATGGAGACATTGCAAATTTTGGAATAGGGATTACCAAGGCCCTGGATGCTGTTGCCAGTTATCCAAAAATTTTCATTGTCTTTGATTTTCTTGAAGAAAGTTTCCAGAAGTATGGTTCAGACACTGCTACAAAATTCTTCACAAGCACCTGCATAAAGGTCTCAAATGCCAGGGCCCTTGCCCTCTACACAATACCAAGGCTCCTCTCTGAAATAGAGCATTTACCAGATGGTATTCTTTCCGCGGAACTTGAGGGTGAGCAGCTTAAGTTGAAAATTGAGAGATTCAGCGGCGAATTCGGTGCACTGGAAGTGCTCTTTGAAAGCCTCAGAGTGGAAGTGAAAGGGAAGGAAACTGAGGGTGTGGATGTTATTCAAACCGGGCATAAGTATGGCCTTGTGAACGGAAAAAAGTTTTTTGCCCAGCCATTAATAAATGGAAAGGGTCTCATCAACGGTAAAGGGAAAATTCCGATGGAGGCCCTCCTCAGCCAGGGCCTTGTGAATGGAAAAAAACTCCTGTTAAGGACTGGTTTGATTAATGGCAAGGGCCTGATAAACGGCAGGGGGTTGATAAACGGGAGGTCCCTGGCATATGGGGAAACGCTGAAGCGGGAAAAAAGGAAGGAGGCAGGTAGGGCTTTGAGGAGAGGAATGGGTGCTCTGATTGCTCTCCTGCTCTTTCTCCTGCCCCTCCTTGCCTTTTTTTTGCTTCCAAAACCTCCTATAGTAATTGATGGTGATTTCAGTGACTGGAAAGCCCTCGCTGATACTGGAAGGATAACCATTTTTGGAAAATGGAATGGAAAGGAGATTAGCACAAGTGCCTCCTATCTATTTGAAGGAAAGCTGTATTTTACAGTTGGCTTCACAAAGTCAGCATTTTTTGGCGAAAGGGCAGAGTGTCTTGTGGGTTTTGTGGACGCGGATGGAAGGCTGGATACAGGAGCAAGCTTTGAGAGTTCCACAGCAATAGCAGCTGGCACAAACTATGAGATTGAGATAACTGGCTGGGGAGGAATGATTATCTCCTCTGTTTACTACATAATTTCAGGGAATCAGAGGTTTGGCCCTTATGACCTAAAATGTGCTCTGGGAAAGGATGGAAAAGGCCTTGAGGGTGTTTTTGTAGCCTCAAGCTCTCTCGGTGCAACCGCTGCACTTCAGTTCGTGCATACAGATGCAATCACAGAGGAATCCTCACCCAGATTTGTAAACCTGCGCGGAGCAACTGAGGTGTACCAGAAAATTGTTGCTCCAGATGTTGTTGGCGAAAGAACTGTTTTCATGAATGTTACGCTCTGGCAAACGGGTGCAGGTGCACGGTTGAAGGAGATATGCTTTCGCCTTGTCAACGGGAGCACGGCAAAGCTTGATGATTTCAATTACTGGCTTTCCTTTAACACCACGATTACTAATGGGGTGCTTCTTGGCCAGCATCTAGTTTTCAACCTCAACCTCTCTCTTGAGCCCGAAACTACAACCAATTTTACCCTGATTGTTGAGCCAGTAAAATCAAAAGCTGCCACTGCATGTTTTGAGGTGGAGCGTGTTGTCATGGAAGGGAGTGAGGTCACAGTTTATCCAGTTGCTCCACTCTTTTCCTACCTCTTTGAAGCAAACCAGAACCTTACAGTTGATGGCGGTTTTGCGGACTGGGAGGGAATACCCAGGTACGGAGACAGGGAGAATGATGTGCGTGCAGGTGCGCATCAGCCAACACCAGACGCACCAAATACAAAGGAAGCAACCTCGAGGAATGTTGACATTGCAGGCTTTGGAATGCAGAGCATGGAAAACATGGCATTTTTCTATCTGAGCGTCCATGGTAGAATGCTGGGCGGTGCTGTCGTGCTCCATGATTTTGAGAGGAGGAAGGAGAGTTACCTTGAGCCCGGAAATGTTGTTGAGGTGGGAGAGATAAACACCACAATTCCTGATTGTGAGGATGCCTGCATTGTGTACATAGATGCGGACAAGTATCCGGGCTCTGGCTACATGCTCGGGCCTATTGGTGCTGAATACAAACTTGAAATTCTTGGCTCTGCTGGAAAAGTTAAAAGTGCAAAATTCTATGGTTTCCAGGGCATTGCAAGAGGCGAGCAGGGGCTCTGGCATGAACTGAACGCAACAATTCTTGCTGTCCCGGATGCATATAGAATGGAAATCCTGGTTTCAACAAATCTTCCAAAGGAGGTGAATGTGCTCTTCTACATGACAAACTGGAAGAAGGAGTTTGATTTCTCAGACACCTTGCTCAACGAGAACGGGGCATTTATGGGCACAAGAAGCCCGGGGCCTGTGATAAACGAAGTGTGCCCCGGGAGTAATGGCTGGGTTGAGATTTATAATCCAGATGGCCTGGACCTTACGGGGTATTATATTGCTTACGCGAGAAACTACTATGATTTACCTGGTGGCACGGCTACTTTTCAGGTGGTCTCTATCCCAAATCTTCAAGCAGGGAAAACCATTACTCTCTATAACCCAGATGACCAGGGGATAGACAGTATCACCCCACCCTCCCAACAAGGTGTTTCCTACATCCGCTATCCAGATGGCGGAGAGTGGTATGGATGGACTGATACCGCTACACCGGGTGTTCAGAATGAGATTCCTGAGTTCTCTCCAAACCTTATTTTTGCGGTTTTGCTCATGATACCCATAGTGTGGAGGAGAAAATGGCCAAAAAAGAGTGTCCGGTTTGTGGAACGGAGTTGAAGGGGAACGAATGCCCTGAATGCGGTGTTATAGTGCCTGAGGAGGAAGGCACGGCAGAGGTGGTGGAGGAAAAAACTGGAGTTGAGGTGCAACCCGAGGGCGGGGAAGGAAAGGGGACAGAGGAGCAGGTGGAGATGGCTGCGGTGAGCGAGACGCTTGCCCAGGAGCCGCAGCTGGAGCAAGCTAGAGAGGAAAAGCGGGAATTCCGCCTTGAGGAACTCCCGTTGCCAGAGGTGATTGCGGAGCAGAGGGAACTGAGCGATGCCCAGAGGAACTTCATAAGAAAAATGGAGTTTGATGCCACGGCAATCCATGCTGTTCCCACATTTGTGGATAAAATCTTCTCAAGGAAACCATTTGCTGAAAGATACAGGAAAAAAATTATCTCTCTGGATTTTGAATTTCTCGTCTCTCTTGCAGCCTATTCCTTCCTCATCTTCCTTCTTGGCTATCTCTTCGGCTTCCTCTACATGATTATCACCCCGAACAACTTCTTCATTCTCCACATAGAGGAGTTTGCCTGGGTTTACACGATATTCCTTGGCGTACTGTTTTTTGTGGCAATTATCAACGCGAGAAAGGAGATAAGGGTGAGGGAAAAGCGGGAAAGAAACCTGCTTGTGGTTACCGCAACTGGCGTTTTCCTCCTGTACTTTATCCCGCTCTGTGAGAATTTCTACATCCTTACAATCAAGGACTGGTTGCTCAGGCTCGCCCTCTACATTGCCTTTGGAATCAGTGGCATTGTGGCTCTTGTTTACTCCCTCAGGAAATTTCCGAAGAGCGAGAACTACAAGGTGAATTTCCTTTCCACCCTCTTCCTTTTTGCAGCACTTGTAGGAGGGGGCATTACATTCAAGCACATGCTGCTCACAATGGGTGCAGGTGCACCACCACCAGGTATAATGACCTACAGCAGCTATCTTCACTTTGGACTTATTGATTTCTATCTCCTGGGAGTTGTTGGAGGAAATCTCCTGGTTGATGTGAGAAAAATCCCGGGAAAAAGAAATCAGAGAGAGAGATGGATAGAAATTGACATAAAAAATGCTTATGAAAGCATTGTGCATCTGAATTATGTGCTGGCTCTGAGATACTGCCTCCGGGCTGAACACAACTGCATGGATTACATTACCAGAACCCTTGAGGAGAAAGGAGAAACACCCAGTGATGCGAAAAAGATAAGGGTTGCTAAGGAGACATTTCCGAATTTTGCAGAGCTAAAACTTCTCAAGGCCTATGCCTTCTACAAGATGGAAAGATACGCTGATGCGGAATTTGAAGTTTACCATTCTATAGATGCTGAACCGAATAATCCATATGCCTGGCTTCTCTACGGAAACATTCTCCATGCAAAAGGTGAGGATGCAGATGCAATCAAATGCTATGCAAATGGTGTTAGGGTAAACCCTGCAATTCCTGAACTCTGGAACAACCTTGGAAACCTTTATCTTGTGCAGAGGAAGTTCAATGAGGCTGAGAGATGCTATATAATGGCAACAAAACTCAGGCCTGGGTTCAAGGAAGCACTTGCAAACCGTTCCTATCTCTATCTGAAGCAGGAGAAATATGATCTGGCACTCAAATATGCCGACCTTGCGATGGGAATAAAGCCAAAGAAAAGGAAGAAAAAGAAGAAATAAATTATTTTGCCAGGAATCTGCAGGTAATTGCGAGAGCCGTGCCCACAATCGCGAGCAGCGTGGGTCCAAGGGTCACTGCACTCTGCTGGCTGGCCATTGAAATTATCCCGAAAATGAGTGAAATAATTCCAAGCCCGGTGCCGAGCCAGACAATCAACTTCCCTATCTTTGGATGGTCCATGCCTATGAGCACAGCCCCGAGAATGACTGCAATCCCGCCCAGTGCCGCTATTGCAATGAGAATTGAGAAAACCAGGGCTATCATCTCATTGTTTATTACCTCAAGGATTATCCCTTTTAAGGTCTCAAGCCAGACAACTCCACCTACACCTGCCAGCAGCAGGCAGATTCCACCAGCAATTCCAACACCCATTGCGACTTTGTTCCTCACCATGATTCTTGAAATGGGAGGAAGTATATAAAGGCATAAGGGGAAAAGGAGAGCAATTCCTATCTACCCCTTTGCTTTCCTTTTCTCAATGAACCTTGTTGAAACCTATCTTGCGCTCCTCGCCACATTTCTGCTTCCAGTGCTAATTTTCATTGTGTTTTATATCGGTACCTTTGATTTTTCGCGTTCATTCAACTCCCTGTATATCACAAAAAAAGAATTTTATCTTCTCCTCTTTGGCTCCTTGCTTGGCCTGCTGGGGAACATCCCGCTCATAATGTACGGGGACACATTTCTAGGCATAAACATCGGAGGTGGTGTGATTCCAATTGTTCTCTCCTTCTATTTTTTCAAAAAACGGTTTGAGCTTCAAAAACTGGAACTTCTGTTTTTCACATTCCTCCTTGTCTTTCTCTCCGGCATCCATACTTTGCTCCTGAGTTTTCACCTGGTGAGCGGGCTGAGCCCCTATGCCCCATACAAACTCTATCTGTCAATCCTGGCTTTTGGAATTTTCATGAGCTCTTTTGCAATTCTCTGGGTTGTCTGGCTGAAGGAAGTGATAAAGGCGGTGATACTCTATGCTTTGGCTGCATTCCAGATTGTGGCGTTTACCACATACTTGATTACTAACTACATCCCGGATATGGGAATTGCAGCTGAATTTCCCTACTATCTCCTCCCTCCTTTTGTGGCAGCCCTCATTTCTCTCACAATTTTCAGGGGCAGGGCAGAAGGCCTGTTGTTTGGCTACACGACCTCAACACTTGGAGTGCTTGTAGGTGCAGACCTATATCATCTACCAGAAATTTACGCAACCAGCAATGTTTTTGCAGGTGCAATTGGTGGTGCGGCCACCATGGACATGGTATTCCTTTGTGGATTAATCACCTTTCTTATGTTGCTTCCATTCTGCGGAAGAAAATTCTGGCACTACTCACCCTCCTTTTCAAGGTTCAACAGGGTAGAATTCTGGGTGCGTTCTCTCCTCAACGAGGCCTGGAATCTCTACAACTCAGGAAAATACAGGGAGGCAGTTGGTAAGGGAGTTGAAGCGATAGAGTGCTTCTACAATCTCCTTGGAAGGGAAAAAAAAGGTGTTGAGGAGTTTCTTGGAAACCAAGGAAAACACCATGCCCTTCATGACCTTCTGATGGTCCGTGCTGAAGCCAGAAATGAGACGCTGAACCAGTACGATGCCTACAGGGCGCTGGTTGCGGTCTATTACATTCTCGGTGAAATTGAGCGAGCCAGGATGGAAAGGTATGGTGATATGGGAAGGAGAAGTGTTGCTTACATGATAGATGTTGGCATCTCCATTGCACTCATTCTTCCATTTGCATATCTGACAAGCCTCTTCATTGTGAGTGGTGAGACAATAAATGAGATTCTGCTTGTTGCCTTCTCCTCTCTTGTTGGTGCAGTCTGTTTTCTATACTTTACCCTCTGCGAGTATTTTACTGGAAAAACTGTGGGAAAGAGGTTGCTGGGACTTGAGGTGAAGGAAATTTATGGCGGGCGTGCGGGAATCACGGGAGTGATGATGCGGAATCTTACAAGGTTCATTGCAATCTTCTTGCTCTCAACAGGTATTTCCTTCCTGGTTATTCCCAGCATGATAGCCCAGCTCGGAGGTGCAATTCTGGTTTTCCTCTTTATCATTGCCTCTGGTTTCTCTATTCTCTTTATTGCTCGCTCAAGACATGCCCAAAGGCTTGGTGATATTCTCGCAGAAACTGTAGTTGTGAAAACAGATTAGGAAATCCCAAAAATTTTTCTGATGGTATGGGATGAACTTCATGCCAATGCCCTCTCCTCTTTTGCGGCCTCTCTCCTCAGCGGGCGGTTTGCCTTTATGAGCCTATCTTCGACAACTTCAACAAACGCTTTATGAAGCTCTTCAACGAGGTTATCAAGCTCTTTTTCAGGAAATCCAAGTGCTTTCAGCACTGCTCTATCCAGTTCTTTTCTGTCGTGTTGTTTTATCTCTTCATGGTACGGAAACGGTTTTCTGTTGAGGAGTTTGTCTGGGTCAAAGTTGATTTTTAATATTGCCAGATTCGGGGTAGGCAATTCTTCAAAAAGTTCAGTATAACATTGAAGAACTCCTCCCCCACCACCCATCCGCATCCCGTAAATTTCTTTAGTTAAGTAGAAAACAGTGGAATTGAGGTATAGCCAGAGATTGAGGTAGTCAGAGAATCCAGCATTTTGTTTGAGGTATACTAAATTTTCTGTTTGGTCGGATAGAGAGGGTTTTTTACTCAACAGAGTAAAATGTCTCTCTTGATTGAACCTGATAAGGAATAAATAGGTTGGCTTCAATTCTCCAGTCAGTGCATACCAGGGAGTTCTATTTTTAGTTGTCTCCAGTCTGTGATACCCTACCACTTTTTTTCCTCTATGCTGTCCTTTCTTAATTACCACCTCTTTACTCTCGCCATACCTAATGTATTTCATTGTGTATGGCCCTGGCTCGTCTGTGTATAACACAAGAGTTTCTGGTTCATTGATTATCCAGCTTTCAACCCTCCTTGGTGACCTGATAACCGGAACAACATCCTTCCTATCTATGACAAACCTTTCTCCTGCCTCATTCTCCACATATACCAGCCCCAGCTCTTTTAGTTCATTCCCAGTTTTTGCTTTTACACCCCATTCTTCAAACTTATTCGGATTTGCGAGATAATCCGCCTCATACTGCTGGCTAACATCCTTCATGTAGAAAAAGTCATTTGCCCCGGTTTTAATCCCAAACCTTATCTCAACAAAATCTCCAAATTTATGTTGGAGTTTCGGTTTCAGAACTTCTTCAAAGATTCTGGGAGCTCTTAGATAATACCATTTCTCTGGTTTAAGCTCTCCCCGAGAAATAGATTTGTAGTTTATAACCTTTGGCTCACCGTATTTCTCAAGGTAGACGAACTTCACATAGCTATCATCACGGTGTTTCTCCCTTCTTAGAACGGAAATGACAGTATTCACATCCGTTCCAAAGCTTCTCTTTTTCTGGCCATAAACCGCTATAAGATGGGGTTTGAGCATCTCCTGAAGTTTCTCTCCATACCCCACTTCAAGCCACTTGTCACTCGTAATCGTTGCTGCAACACCGTTAGGAGCGAGTAACCGCAACGCTCTAACCATGAAATATGCGTAAATATCGGATTTTTTATCTAGACCATAATCTTTGACATACCCTTCTTTTTTCTCTTTCGGGATCAATTCCTGTCTCACATACGGAGGATTCATCACAATGATATCTGCAAGAGTGGGCATGAAAAACTCTATAGGGAGAGCTCCTTTGAAGGCCATTCCTGTTTTTTTGAGATATTCACTCCGCTTCTCCTCAAGTTTCTTTCTCAAGGCGCTCTTTTTCTCATTATCATGCTCATTCAGATATCTTGCCTTGAGCGTTTCAATTTCCTCAGCAAAAACCCTGTATTCGTGTTCGGGAATGCACCTGTTTAGCCTCTGTGGAAATCCCTTTGGAAGCTGGAGAGAGTCTTTGATAGTTATGAGGTTCATGTCAAGGTTTGGCAGCGGCTCAGGCATTTCCTGGGCAACAATAAGGGAGAGCCAGATTCTGAGCCTTGCGATATCAACAGCCTCTCCTTCTATGTCAAAACCGTAGAGATTTTGGATGATTGTTCTCTTATACCGCTCCACATCTGTTTTCCATCCAACTGCCTCCTCAACCTCCTGAATCAACTGCAAGATTGTCTGCATCATTATCACCAGAAAACCTCCTGAACCGACTGCAGGGTCTAGAATCTTCATCTCGAGGAGTTTTTTCCGGAATTCCTTGATCTCATTCTCATTCTTTCTCTTTTTCAGTTCATTTAAGTACTCTTCCAGAGCGTCCACAAATCTGTAGCCTTCATTGGTCACTTCTACTCTGTCCTCAAGTCCAAGCCAGGCTGAAATTGTTCTCCTGCACATGAATCCTATCTCGTTGAGTGGTGTGTAGTAAGCGCCCTTTGCACCTCTCTCATGCTCAGGAAGCATGTTTTCCATAACCGTGCCAAGAAGCATCGGATCAATACTTACTTCAAGTTCAAGCGGAGACATCTCATTTAC
>JAWACX010000019.1:0-15044 GCA_038896575.1 Thermoplasmata archaeon | reverse complement strand
CAGGGTTGTGCTGGATGGCCCGAATGGTGCTGATTTTGACCTGTATGTGAAGAAAGGGGCTTTGCCCACAATCTCCAGCTATGATGCAAGGGGTTATACAAACTCAGCGGATGAGCAGGTGAGCATAAGCAATCCAGCAGGCACATACTACATCATGGTGAACAGATACTCTGGCTCAGGGAGTTATACTATCACGGCAACAGTTGAAGGCGGTGGCTCTGAAGGGGTTCCAGAACTAGTGCTTGGCCAGACATACTCAGACAGGCTTTCAGCAACAGGAGAGAAGAAATATTACAAGACAGTGGTGAGCGCACCAGATACTCTCATAATTGAACTCAGGGGTGGGAGTGGAAAAGATTTTGACCTCTATGCGAAGAAGGGTGCAAAACCAACGCAAACTGACTATGACCGTTTCGCACACAGCAGCACAGCGGATGAAACTATCACCTACCAGAATGCATTGCCAGGCACATACTACATCATGGTGAGGAGTTACAGCGGGAGCGGAAACTTCACGCTCAAAGCCTATCTTGCAAGCAGTATGCCAGATACCGATGGAGATGGGCTCTGGGACGCTGTTGAGATAGGTTATGGGCTGGACCCCTACAGTCCTCAATACTCGGGCTGTGCAGAGAAAATTCCTTGGTCTGGTTACTGGTGGCCTTATAACGAGGGCGGGACCTCGGAAGCAGGAAAGAAGTATGATGAGTATGTGAACAGAACACATGGATACAATCCCGGCCTCTATCAATGGGAACTCTCAAAACATGGAAATCCAAACGCTGATTACTGGGTTGGTCATTGCCATGCCTGGAGTGCTGCCGCAATTCTAGAGGATGAGCCCACAAGACCTGTCACAAGAAACGGAGTGACATTTTATGTGGGGAACCTGAAAGCCCTTCTCACAGAGGCGCACTTCTCTGACCCTGTAGAATTCAACATAGGAGTAAAGAACAATGCAAAACAATTCCATATCACATTACTGAAATGGATTGGCACATTGCGAAAGCCGATTGTGGCTGACATTTCCCAAACTGCAGAGGTCTGGAACCATCCGCTCTATAAATACTCAATGAGTGTAACAGTGGATGCCCAGGATTCCAGCATAAGGCATTATGTTACCACTGTGACCTATGTGAGTGACGGTGTGAATCCAGACTATGTGGGGCATCTTGATTTCACAAAAACCTACTACTATTACCTCAAATTCCAGAATGGTGACATAGTTGGCTGGGGCTGGGAAGGCGAGAGCGCTGGCAATGGTTCCACTGCACGCCCTGATTTCTTCTGGAGACCTGCAGGTCAGGCATGTGCAGCAACCTGTCCTCTGAATTACACACTCCTAAAAACAGAGATTCTTGGATGGTAAGCGGAGGTTCCAGGGTTAATAACTTTCCATGGTGAAAAAGGGAATGGAGAGACAAAGTTTTTATTGCAGGGTGTAATCCTGTTGATAAATGATGAGAACAGTGTGCAGCAGGGATTGCTATGACAGCTGCTTGATGGAGGTGAGTGTTGAGGAGGGAAGGATAAGAAGGGTTTCGGGGGTAAAGAGTCATCCGTTTACCTCTGGTTTTCTCTGTCCAAAAGGATATACCTATCCAGAATACCAGTATTCTGAAAAGCGCTTGCTCTATCCTATGAAAAGGGTTGGAAAAAAGGGTGAGGGAAAATTTGAGAGATGCAGCTGGAGTGAGGCACTGAAAACGATTGCGGAAAAGATAAATGCGATTTCTGCTGCCTCTCCTCTTTCAATCCTGGTTTGTGATTCTGCAGGGCACCTGGGTTTCTTAAGCAGGTATTTTCCTTACAGGTTCTTTAACAAAATCAACGCATCCTTTGTGGACAACACACTCTGTGATGTGGCTGGTGGTGAGGGGCTTCGGCTCCACTTTGGCACCACCTGTGGTGTTTCTCCCTTGCAGATTGAAAAGGCAAAGCTGATTGTGGTCTGGGGGGCAAATCTCTTCAACACCTCAATCCATGCTTTCAACAAGGTTTTGAGGGCAAGGGCAAAAGGCGCGATTGTTGCTGCAGTGGACCCAGTAAAGAACAGAGTAGCCGAAAACGCAGACATCTATTTCCAGATAAAGCCGGGGAGTGATGCGTTTTTAGCCTATGCCCTTATCAAAATCCTGATAAAAAACAATCTTGTTGACCACGAGTTCATCAAAAAAATGACTGTTGGTTTTGAGGAGTTAAAGGCGGTCGCTGAAACAGTTTCTCTGGAAGATGTAGAGAGGATTACAGGAATATCTCTTGAAAAACTGGGCGATTTTGCAGGTCTGCTTGCCACACTCAAGCCGCAAATCTTCATAATTGGCTATGGAATGCAACGCAGAGCCCTGGGAGGAAATGCTGTTCGAGCAGTTTCAATGCTTCCCGTGGTCACCGGGAACATAGGAAGCGAGAGCGGAATAATTTACAGTAACTCATTAATACCACTGGATATGGAGAAATTCACAGGGAAACACTTGAGAAAAGCTGAGGAGAGAATTTTTAATCTTGTAGAACTCGGAAAGGTTCTTACAAATTCAAGGCTAAATCCACCAGTAAAAATGCTCTTTGTTTATAATGCAAATCCCTGTGCAACCTTACCCAACAAAAAGCTTGTCCAGAAGGGTTTTGAGAGGGAAGACCTGTTCACAGTAGTGCATGACCTCTTTCTCACTGAAACAGGAATGTATGCTGATATCTTGCTACCAGCGAAGTCAATTTTTGAATTTGAGGATATTGTGCTCAGCTATTTCCTTCCATCCGCAGCCAAACAAAATAAGATTGTTGAGGCCCAGGGAGAGTGTCTTTCAAATGTGGAACTTGCAAGGGAACTTGCCAAAGCAATGGATTTTCAGCAACCTGAACTTTTCGAAGATGACCAGAGGCTTATTGCATCGGTGCTGGAATTCCTGCCAGAAAATGCGAGAACAGAATTCGAGAGAGAGGGATATATTATTCTGGAGCTGAACCCTGCAATTACAGGCTTTCCAACGAAGACAGGAAAGATTGAGATTGCATCTGGAAGTGCCTGGAGGCTCGGTGCTCCAAAGGTTCCGCTTCCGCTCTATGAGAAATGTGATGGTTTCTGGCTTTTAACTCCACTCAACAGGAATACAATCCACACCCAGTTCGCTGGTGAGGAAAATGCACAGGTTAATACAGTCTATCTTAATCCTGAGGATGCAGACAGGCTGGAAGTCTCAAACGGAGATGTCGTAGTAATTGAGAGCATTACTGGAAAACTTGAGAGGATGGTGGAAATCTGGGATGCAGTACCTTCTGGAACAGTTTTAGTGTACTTTGATGGTTTCGTGAATTTCCTCACCACTGATGAAAAAGCAGACCTGGGAGGCGGAAGCACATACAACTCCACGGTGGTGAAGATAAAAAAGAAGGGCTAGTAGGAGGGCTTAGTTTTCTGATAAATCTTCTTGAGATTCTCGTTGTCCAGATGTGTGTATATCTGCGTGGTACTCACACTCGCATGGCCCAGCAATGCTTGAATGAATCTTATGTCTGCACCATTGTTGAGCAGGATTGTGGCTAGAGTGTGGCGAAGAACATGCGGTGTAACCTTCTTCATAATTCCTGCCATTTTTCCATACTTTTTAACAATTCTTTCTACAGAAAGTGCTGAAATTGGCTGATTTTTCCTTGACAAAAAAACCTTCTTTGTGTTTACATTTTTTTTGTATCTTTCTGCAAGATAATTTTTAATTGCCTCTGCAGTTCCCTCCTCCAGCACCACAATCCTGTCCTTATCTCCCTTACCACTCCTAACATGAATTATTCCCTCTGCAAAATCAATATCCTCTATCTCAAGATTGCAGAGTTCTCCAACACGGAGGCCTGTATAGGCAAGCGTTCTGAGAATGGCATAATCTCTCAAATTTCCCTTTGCACGCTCTATCAACGCATGTGCCTCCTCCTCATTCAAATACTTTGGAAGGGGCCGGGCGCGTTTTGGTGCGGAGATTTCTCCTACCTGGATACCCTTGAACTTCAAGAACGCCTGGATTGCCTTGATTGCAATGTAAATTGAGTTCTTTGCATACTCTTTTTCAATTGCCAGATATTGTTTGAACCTTTCTATATCCTCGGCCTCAATCTTTTCAGGTTTTTTACCAGTAAACCTGAGAAAATGGCGAAGAAAATGGGTGTACTGCTTCACAGTGTACCTGCTCCTCTTGTCTCCAGCCAGATGCTCCCTGAACTCCTCAACAATTCTTTCAATCTCTTCCTGGGCAAGCATTGTTCCAATGAAGTATAACCAAATAATAAATGTTTTGGAGACCATCAACTTAACACCTCCAGACACTTTAGAAAATTTCTAAAGTAGGCAAATGACTTTATCTCCTCAAAAATTTTTCTTAAGTTGAAGGTCTCGCTGATAACTGACTTAACTTTTTTGTATTGGTACTTATTCGGACTGTTCGATTTCGAAACATTTAAGTAATGGTGCTGGTTGCAGGGGATGATGTTTGGCATTATGAAATTCAAGTGCAAAAGTGAGGAAGGGGCAAAAACCTTCCTGACGCTCTACATTCTGCACACCATTAAAAGCCAAAATCAGGCTATGAAATTCTCTCAGAAATCAGGGAAAAAACCGAAGGAAAATGGGTGCCAAGCAAGGGAACCCTTTACCCACTGCTTAAGAAACTGGAAAAAGAAAAGCTCATTCAGCCTCAAAGTATAGGAAAACGCTCTAAAAGAGTTTACATGGTTACAGAAGAGGGTGAACAATTTCTCTCAAACTTCAAGAAAATGCGAAAGGAAGCCCAAAGAAAGTTCACGGTGATAAGAAGGTTGCTCCACGATATTGTTGGAGAGGATGAAATCGATGGAAAATTGGGACAAATCTGGGAACTTGCAATGGCCCTTGCTTCAAAAAACAGAAAGAAAACTGAGAAAATTCTGGATGAGTGTATAGCAAAGCTGGAAGGTGATAATAAATGAACGCAATAGAGGTAAGAAATCTGACAAAGAGATTTAACAGTTTCACAGCCGTTGACAATGTGAATTTTGATGTTAAAAAAGGTGAGATTTTCGGGTTGCTCGGACCCAATGGTGCAGGAAAAAGCACCACGATGCGAATGCTTTGCACACTCACAAGACCCACAGAAGGGACGGCAAAAGTTGCTGGCTATGACATCGTTAAAGAAGATGCAAAGGTGAGGGAACACATCGGACTTGTAGCTGAGAAGTTGATAATGTACAATGACCTTACTGCCTGGGAGAATCTGCGTCTCTACGGGAAACTCTACAATCTATCAGATGATAAACTTGAGAAACGGATTGACAAACTTTTGAAGTTTGTGAGAATGGAAAAATGGAAGCACAAGAGAGTAGGCACATTTTCAACAGGAATGAAGCAGAAAATAAATGTGATTAGAGCGATGATTCACGAACCAGAAATTCTGTTTCTTGATGAACCCACACTCGGACTTGACCCGCAATCAACAGTGGAAATCCGTGAGCTTATAAAACGAATAAATCTGGAGCAAGGAACAACAATGATTCTAACAACTCACATAATGGTTGAAGCAGAGATTCTCTGCAACCGCATAGGCATAATTGACAGGGGCAAAATTGTGGCACTGGATACTCCATCAAACCTGAAAAAACTTGTTTCTGGCACTGATACACTGACAATGGAGTTTGAAATTCCCAATCTGAATACAGAAATATTGAGCAGTATCAGGACTGCAGATTTCGTCGTTTCAGTAGTGCAAGAAGATGCTACAAGAGTGAAGGTGCGGGCGAAGGGTGAGGACTCGTTTGATAGATTACTTGATTTAATCAGGAAAAATGATGGCAGAATCAGAACTGTAAGAAATCTGGAGCCGACGCTTGAAGATGTTTTTATCCATCTTACAGGCAGGGAAATTCGTGAAGACACAAAGAGAATAACCCATACCAGAAGGAAGCCATGGAGCAACGAAAATGAGAGGGGTAGGAGGTGAAAGAAAATGAGTGCAAGAAATGTGCTTAACCATAGTTTCTGGATTTGCTGGAAAGACCTTTTGGAGTTTTCAAGGAGCAAGATGCGGGTGATTATGCTTGTTCTCATGCCTCTGTTTATGATGGCAATGGTGGGCTTTATCTTTCCTTCAAATAATACACTTAAAGACCAGCCAGTTGCAATTGCAAACCTTGACGAGGGATACACTGTTTATGTTCCCCATAATCATACCAACATCTCAATGAATATGAGCCAGATTTTGATTGAGCAGATTAATGCTGTAAACAATCAAACTGGCATGATGAGATTGAGCAAGGCAAGAGATTTTGAAGAAATTAAGAGCAGAATCCAGAATGGAGAATTATCTGCTGGCTTGGTGATACCTTCCAATTTTACCATGGAGATTATCATGGGAAGACAGGGCTGCGTGGAGATTGTTACAGACCAATCTAACCCACAACTCTCCGCAACGATGCAGATTGTGCTTGCAAAAACGATTGAGGCAATCGGGACACAGGTGGCAATGTATAAACTCAACACAACCTACAACATATCAATGAATTACACGATTTCCTACATAAAACCCTACAATGTAGAATACAGAGGAATTGTAGAGGGGAATTCGAACTATTTCCAGTTTGTTGCACCAGGCATAATTGCAATGACCCTGATGATGTCTGTAATGACAGGCTTACCGCATGCAATCTCCTACGAAAGGGATGTCGGTACCTTAGATGGAATGCTGATGGCACCAATTCATCGCCTCTCAATAATCCTTGGCAAAGTTCTTGCCCAAACTATCAGGGGGCTCGTGCAGGCAGTCATTATTTTCCTGCTGGCAGTGTTTTTGTTTGGTGTCACAATCCATGGCAACATTTTACTGGTAATCTTGCTCATCTTGCTCACGGTTTACAGCTTTGTCGGGCTCGGAATTCTCATAACTTCCTTCTCAGATAGAGAAGAGACCGCAACCATGGTAATGATGACCCTGATGTTTCCGATGATGTTCATGAGTGGCGTATTTTTTCCAATCCAGCAGATGCCTGAATTCATGCAGATAATTGCAAAATTCCTGCCTTTAACCTATGCCACCACGGCATTGCGTAAAGTGATGGTACTCGGCGCTGACATCTCCGCTGTTTCTCTGGAACTTGCGATTCTCATCGGCTTCGGAACAGTTCTGCTTGCAATTTCAGTGCCTGTGTTCAAAAAGGCGATGACAAGATAGATGGCAAAGACCAAGGAAATGCCAAAAATCAAAAACAAAAAAAAGTTTAAAGAAAGGTGGAAAAATCCTTAGATTTCAATGTGGAGCAGTGCATAGGCTTTTGCACCGCCAAGCGTCCAGTATGCTCCCCAGTGGTTGTTGTTATGGGCTGCCACCTGGTTGTTGCCAATGTAGAGGGCTGCATGGTCCCATGTGCCATCTCCATTCCAGTCATAGAGGATAATGTCTCCAACATCCATCTGGCTGATGCTGTTTACCCTGCTGCCAATGTGCTGGTTCATGAACCAGCTGTACATGTGGGGGCAGTAAACAATTATCTTGTCGTGTCCACCGCCATAGCCACGGTTGTCCACGCCACCAGCAAGCAAGCACTCTGAAACAAAGTGGGCGCAGTCACCACCGTAGGGGTTGTAGTCATAACCGCAGGCACATACTTTATTCCAGTATTGATGAGCATAGTCATAAGCTGCCTGGCGGTTGTAGGTGCCGGGGTTTGGTGGGGGATAGGGTCCGCCACCGCTCTCCAAAGCCCATACATGGAAGGTGCCTGCATCACTTCTTGGGTACACTGTATCGTCGCCAGTGCTCGGGTAGATTCTAAGAACAAACTTCTTTTCCTCGGATGGATTTGCTGGATTTGCGTACGCAAACACGTTTATTTCACTGGTCTCCTTGTAAACCCCACCATGTGCACTCCCGTTTTCCACATCAGCATAGTAAGCACCGTTCTTCTCCCATGCATAGAATGCATCCTGCGTTGCACTCATGGCTTCAGTACCATCATAGTCCTTCATACTGCTTGGATTCTTGTCAATGTCAATCCAGACCTCAATCCTGAGCTTGCCGCCTGGCTGCAGCACATAATCAGGGATTGTGATGTAGCCAGTGGGTGGATTCTCGCCGAAGTTGTATTCCGTAATCACATGGGCAACACCATTTGGCTCTACACCACTAACTATCACATGGGCACCGTATTTGAAGCCCCAGAACCACTTTCTGATAGTATAGGTTGTGTTGTTTACCACATAGGTGTAGTCGTAGTATGCGTTGAGATTTGGAATGTCCTCGATTCTGAATGCCATATTGTACTTGTGCTTTACTTCAATCTTCACCACCGCTGCATTGAACCCTGGTGAACTGTATGCTTTCACTGTAACAGTGGTGCTTGTACCGTTAAGAGTGACGGGTGGTGTTGGATTGGACCAGGAAACAACATAGGTCCCGGGTGTGAGATAGAGCGAGTAGGGTTTCAAATCATCCTTTCCAATGTGGAACTGCAGGTTAGTTGTGGTGCCCTGGGCCGTGTAGTTGTGTGCATAAGCAAAGCTTCCACCAGTGCTCAGCTTAACTGAAACATCAATTTCCTCAATTTCTGGGTCTAGGCAAATTTGCATGAAGCCCCAGTCCTTTGTGAAATTCTTGGCATCAAAGAAGTTTCTCACATAGTCCAGTTTCGCCTTCGCCTCTGACATTCTTTCGTTCCAGTATGTGAGTTCATCACCCACTCTCTTCATTGTCTCGGACCAGTCCTGTATGGCCTGCGGTGGAATCTTGTCTCCTATGATTTCGTATTTTATCGTGTAGTTTTCTGCAGTGGAGTAGTTCAATGCATCAATGAAGCTTTCAATTTGCCCGTCACTCTGTCGGAGCTGAGTGGTTACGCCAGTGTTCCTGTCTGTGACATAGATCAGCGCAATATACCAATGGACATACTTTTTCTTCTTGAACAGGCCCTTGGATACAAATGTATCCTCAAAGCCCTCACTGTGCTTTCCATAGGTTGGATTTGCCTTGTTCTTCTTGTCCACAAAATCATCTGCCTGTCTCCAGAATTCTGTCACAGCCCATTTCATCAGGAGCTGGTGCTTTGTGTAGTTGTTGAGATTTGTACCATACTCTTTGTACCAGCTGCCAAGGGTCTCCATGTCCTTCGCCACTTTCTCATCCACAGCATATGATGCAAACTGACAGAGATGATAGCCTGTTGCCTGTGCAATTGTAGCGTCCCTTATTGAGGTAAGAGGCTTTGATTCGTTAACATGTGCGAGGAAGTACATAGTGCTGTTCAAGTTTGTAGTTACATCATTCTTAAGCTTGGTAATTTCTGGGCCATTCACAGGCAGCGATTGGTCCTTGCCTCCAAAGAGCATGCCCATGAAATCATCCCAGTTGAAAATAGCCCAGATTATCAGGATAACTACACCTATTGCAAGCAATATCTGTCCCACCACTGGTATCCAGCCTACTGAGATGCCGAAAGCCGCAAGGGCTTCACCTATTGCAAGCACAGCACTGCCAAGAGCCATGTACCACATCGCTGAGGTGAGGTCAAATCCGAAGAACAGATGGGTAAGCGTCTTGACAAGGTCTCCATTGTTAGCTTTTAACTCATCCATGAACATTCGCACGACATTTGCAACAGCCACAATTGCATTTGCAATCACCAGCAGATTTGAGGAAATCCACATGAGTGTCTCTTTAATCTGTATCAATCCATTCAACAAACACTGTTCATTGAGGAATGTAACAATATCTATGAGGAAATCAACAGCCTGAATTGCAACATTCACAGTGTCTGTAAGCAGGGCAAGCACGCTGGTGACATTTGTCCAGTCGTCGAAGTCTTTCCATTCTTTAATGAGATTAATCACTGAGGTGTATAGGTTAAGTCCTTTCTCCACTATGTTTATAATGTCCACAATTCCCTTCAGATATGTGGAAATGAAGTCGTGGACCTTGATCCAGTTATCCTTGCCAATTATTGACCATACATCTTTATTGTCATTTATGAAGAACATTGCTGTATCGTCTATCAACTGAACTGCATCTCTGAACTGGAACATCAGGCGGAACACCATTGGCTGATCGCTGTATCTTGAAAAGATGCCAATGAAATCCTTGAGTTTTCCTGCCCAGAAATGATAGCTATTCATCACTGTATTTAGGTAGTCACTCCAGCTCATGTCGCTCGCAAACATATACTTTCCAAGGATTACGGCACCAACTGCTGCAGCAGCACCACCAGTTCCGAGCGTGCCCTGGAGTTCCTTGTAGAAATCAAGGTACTTTGAAAGCTGATCTTTGTAAGATGTGATTGTTGAGACATAGTCCTTCCAGGACATGTCCTGGGCAAACAAGAATTTACCTGCAACCACTGCAGCGAATCCGATGTAAGAGTACTTCTCGTCTATGCCGAGGACATCAAATATCTGACTGAACATTGTCTTGAGGTCGCGTATCTGCCCAACCCAGAAGCCAAGTTCGGATTTCACATCCTCAATATATTCTTTCCATGTCTTGTTTGCTCCAAAGATAAACTTTCCAAGGCCTACAGCTGCAAGTCCATAAATATCATAGTTTCCAAGCCCCAGGTCGTCTCTTAGAATTGTCTTCAATTCTGCGATGTCTCCAATAAATGATGCTGCCTCCTCGAGGTATTCATTCCAGTCCTTATCTGGTGCAAACACATACTTCCCGATGATAACCGCACCAAACCCAAGAGCGTCGCTCACACCGAGGGTCTTGAACGAATCCTTAAGGAAGTTAATCCGTTTTACATCAAGAATTTCATTTAATTTAACGATATAATCTGCCCAGGTCATGTCTGGTGCAAACACAAACTTGCCGATTACTGCTGCCGCAAATCCATACCATTCGTTTATTCCAAGCGCTCCAAACGCCTCCTTTAAGGCAACAATCTGTGGTAGCCAGAAGTCTGTTACATTCTGCGTGTAATTCCACCAGTCAATATCCTTTCCGAGAGTGTATTTCGCCACAACAACTGCTGCAAATCCATAGGCGTCATTGATGCCAAGGGCCTTGAACGAGTCCCGCATCGCAAAGATTCTGTATATATATGTTGGTACCCTATCAAGATATGTTTGCCAGTCTATGTTGGGCTCCAGGACAAACTTTCCGAGGATAACCGCACCAAACCCATAGAGGTCGTTAATTCCGTATTGCTGGAACTTGTCGTGAATTGCGATAATTTTTGGCATCCAGACCGTGTTGAGTTGATCAAGATAGTCGCTCCAGGACATATCGTTTGCAAACATGTACTTGCAGGCAATCACTCCTGCGAATCCATATATGTCCTTTATTCCAAGTGCGTTAAACTTATCCCTGAGTGCTGCAATCTTTGGCAAGTAGGTGTTGAGGGTATCTATGTACTCGCTCCAATTGAGGTCCTTTGCAAATACATACTTGCCAAGAAGCACTGCCCCATACCCGTAGATGTTGTCTGCATTCAAAGACTGGAGATTGCTCCTCAACTGAATTATCTTCGGTTTCCAGTAGTTGAGTTGTGCTATTACATTATCTACATAATCCACCCAACTTAACCCTCCACCAAAGAAGTACTTCCCAAGCACGACAGCGCCAAATCCATAAATGTCATTTACACCCATTGAACTGAAGAGGTTGTGAAGTTGCTCAATTCTTGGTTTCCATGTCTGGTACTGCTGCTTGAGAAGTTGGATATATTCGGTAAGGTTCTTATCAGGCGCATAGACATACCATCCTACAACAAATGCGACCACTGCACCTGTTGCAAGAAGACCGTACATTCCAAGGTCTCCGCTATGATTCTCATACCACTCTTTGAACTGTTTGAAGAGTTCAATGTAGTAGGGCAGAGAATCCATACCCTCAAACAATCCGCTCAGCACTCCACCAGGCTGCACTGCCTCCAGAATCATCTCTATTATGTCAGAATACTGGTCAATCTGCGGGAAGAAAGTTGGAATGCTCGTGATGTTGTAATAAACATTTCCAGTAAGATTCAAAAGTTGTTGCGGGTTCAAACCTCTTGTGTCTCTGATGTACATCATGGACTTGCTTAGCTCTTCCCATGTAGAAACCGCGGAAATCATTGATTTTTCAAGCGAATACCCCTCAAAGTTGTATGTGAAGGCAACAGAATTCCTTGCGTCCTTCAAGTATTCCTTGAAGTTTTCACACCACTGGATATAGGGCTTAAGCGTTGCATTCATCGTTTCATTTGTGCTGAAATCTATCTTCTTGATGTCCTCCGGGAAAGGATAGCCTGCAATCGCACCATATAACTCAGAAAGCTTCAGCATTCTCTGTTCCTGTGGGACTCCATGGATGTAAGCCAAACTAATTGACCAGAATGTAGAGGTGCTCACACCAGATGTTGTGTTGAACTTGTGCTCTAGAACTCCTTTTGTTACGGTCCTTGGCACGGTTACCACTGTTTTTCCATTCTCCATTTCACCGTTTCCATACATCAGAGTGGCCTCAATCAGGTGCTCTCCCTCTCTTACACTCTTCAATGTTAGTGGGAAATCTGAAGGCTTGTAGAGACCTACGCTAATCCCATCAATGTAGACATCAATCAGGACATCTTCCAGTTTTGTCACATCTACATTCTTTGCGTTCTTCAGCTCAATCTTCACATCATGTCTTGCGGTGAAGAGCTTGCCAAAGTTGTTTTCGAAAAATACAGTGTTTTCCACGCCTGGGAGGTCCTTTGAAGTAGCACTACTTGTTATAAATTTGAAAATTCTTGCATTCAATTCAAATGAGAGCGTACTTCTATACTTTACTGGTCTCGGAACATTCACTTCCCAGCCCTCTATCGTCACTGTGCCGTATCTAACATAAATATCGTATGTAATTGCCGCTGTGCTCGTGGAAGATAGGTCCATCAGAGAGTACTGTCTGGGAATTATTGTAATGTTCGCGGTTGGAAGCGAAAGACCTACATTCACATCATACCTTCTCTCGGTATCTCCCAGTTTTGTGCTTTCCCCATAGAAGATAAAGGTTTTGCCATACTCAGAAAGGTCAATTCTGATTTTGCCTGTTCCTGCACCCAAACTCAGCTTGTAAGCATCATAAACATCAATGTTTGATCTTGATGGCAGGCTCACAATCCAGTTATGGAGTGCTGCATTGTTTGTTTTTCTAAAGAGCATAGCAGTTTCAAGGTCCACAACAAATTGAACTGCGGTTTTTACATTGTCAGGTGTAGGAGTAATTCCATTGTCCAGATTTTTCTGGAGGATGTAGTTCAAAATGTCATTTCCAAGACCATTGGGTGAAAGGTCAAACTGATATCTTGTTGCTTGGTCCATTATGAATGCTCTTGTTGTAGGCACCACTTTATCCAGGTCTATGGTAGTGGTCAACACCCTCTCTCTGGTAATCGTATCTATGAAGGTAACATCTACACTACCAGCAATTCTCAAATAAACCGGGCTCCTCAATTTTGCAGTCATTCCGAGTGCATTCACACCAATGTACTCAAAGGGTACAACCCCTACCTTGAGCTCAGGTTTACTGTAGGTCATTACATATCTTCCCGCAATCTTGTTTTGCTCTCCAGTGTTATTATTCATTAAGCTCACAAATTTCAAGTAAGCATCGTTGCTTATTGCCCACATTTGCTGTGTTTGTAAGTTCTCTACTGAACGCATCACAGCCTCTTCTGCAAGTGACCTTATTCTATCCTGTTGTGTCCTCAGAATGTCTCCCAGGTATAGCGACTGGGAGGGTGCAGGCTCAGAATACTTCTGATAGGAAACACTGCTTATCATGGCGATTGCAAAACCGCTCATGATCAGGATTATCACCGCAACTAGGGCAAAAGGCACCCTGGCTCTGTTGTCGTTCTTCATCCTATTATTTAATTTTGTTTCTTCCACCTTCCTCACCTCTTTTTAAATTTATTTGTCTGGTAAAACCATCGGCAACACAGTATATAAACTTTGTGGGGTATTGTGCATCCGCTGCACCGTTAACTATTGTATGATGTTAATAACTCTAGTGGAAAATAGTTTCAGGTTTTTCATTTTCTCATTGCAGCTATGATACAAATTTCCACAAACAGAAAGAGAACCTTATCTATTCATAACTCTGGAAACCCCTCTCAAAAGAGGAAGTCCACTTCTCCACTTGCATGTCCCTCAATTCTCGGGATAATTTGTGCTGTATATTTTCATGATTTACCCATTTTCCATCTTTTTCACCTCTTTTCGTTTTCTTTGTTTTCCTAACTGGCTAGCCTTACCGCTTTCATGATGTTTGAGAGAGTTGTCACCAACACGATATGGATTTTTGTGTTAGCCAGTCCTATGCAGGGCGTCACATTTTCTATGACACAGCGCCATGGTCTCTTTATCCCTACCATTTTTGAGAGGTTCTCTTCTGCCTCTCTTTCTCTCTGTCTCCTTATAGCATCCCTGGCAATTTCATGTTCAGGATGAAACTTAACCCTTTTTTGAATGTGGTAGCGGACACTGGGAACCAAAAGGGCAGTTTCTACAAATGAGGAAACTCAAAAATGAGACTCTTTTTACGAGACTGTCCAAAATTAAGTGAAACTGAAACTTCCTAAAAGTTGAGGAATATTTCAGAGGGTTTATCACTTCCCTATACCTTGATTGTACATGCTGGCGAGCGTTTTCCAACGAGAAAGGAGTTCCTGAAAGACTACAGCGTGCACGATGTGCTCTGGACTCTTTCAAAGATTTATGTTGTGGAATTGGAAGGTGCAAGAGTATTGAATGAAATTCCGAAAAGTGCACAGAAACTGCTGGAAAAACTTGAGGTTGACATATTACCTAAAACATAGGAAGTTAGAGTGCAGAATATAAAATGCTGGTCCTACTAAAACATGAGAAAAAACTATTTTTATTTTTCGTATGCCATAAAAGCTAGTATTTCACTCACTTCCAAACCACTCAAAACATCCTTTTACTGTATCCAGGTGGTATGAGAGCAGTCCAAGGATATATCAACATCAGCTACAAATCGCATAAAATCTGTAATCAAGTTCCTCAAGAAATTCTGCATAGTTGTTGAAAAAATCTTCTTCAGCCAGGGTTTAATTCC
>JAWACX010000018.1:0-15464 GCA_038896575.1 Thermoplasmata archaeon | reverse complement strand
TCCTGTTGGCTGAGTTTCATGCCTTTAATCTCTTTTTCAATTAAAAGATTACGGCGAAATTTTTCGGGGATAACACAGAGATACTGACACCACCGATACATTTATCTGCAAAGAAACAATTCTCCGAATGATGATTGAGATGGGGAAGGGATTAATGGTTTTCATAACACTGATGCTGGTTTCTGGTATTTGGCTCTCTGGGAGTGGAGGAGAATTGAACCTGAAAGAGTTTGTGCCCCATGGACCAATCTACATTTCCAGCGATGCCGAATTCAATGCCTCAAATGGTGTGAGTGGTGGCAGTGGAACTCAGGCAGACCCTTACATCATCACAAATTTGGAGATTGATGCCAGAGGGGGCTCGTATGGAATTTATATAGAATTCACAAGTGCACACTTCAAAATTATCAACTGCAAGATTTACAATGCCACAAGAGGCACTGGTGCACCCTATGGTTGTGGTATAGCTCTCAACTCTGTAACAAACGGAACTGTTGAATCCTGCAGAGTTTCTGAGAACAGATACAGTGGAATCTGGGTGAGGAATTCCTATAATGTTGTTCTTAGAGGCAACCTGATTTCAAACAATACGCAGAATGGAATAACAGTTGCAAACTCTCCAGGTGTGATAGTTGAGAACAACTCACTCCTTGCAAACCGGGATGCTGGAATCCTCCTCCAGGATTCGGAAGCAGTTATTCTGAGAAACAATTCCCTCATGTTAAATGACATCCAGATTACTGGTGACACTGCTTCATACTGGGATAGCCATGTGATTGAGAACAACACGGTCAATCGGGCACCTGCGGTTTATTTGAGCCGTCAGAGCAATATTGTAGTGAATTCAGAGTGCGGACAGATAATCATCGCCAACTCCACGAACATTAATATCACGGGCGTACCCATATTCCAGGCCTCGGTAGCCCTTCAGGTTGGCTTTTCTGAAGGAATTTTAATTCTCAACTGCACCCTTGAGAGTAACTGGCTCTATGGAGTCTATATCTATGGTTCCAGCCAGATTGAGATAATTGGCTGCACAATCTATGACAACCAGCGCCATGGAATTTTTGCCGAGAAATCTGAGGGCATTCAGATTCGGCAATGCCTGGTTTCTGAGAACATTGAAAATGGCATCCATTTCCTGGAAACAAGGAATTCCCTCATTGCTGAGAATTCCATAGCCAACAACAGGGGTTATGGCGTTTACCTCACCTTTGGCTCTACCTCAAACGAAATTCACCACAATGACTTCATTGGTAACCACGGAGCAACTGCAAAGTATGATGCAAACCATACGCAGAGCTATGACAGCACGGGCGGGAACACATGGTGTCCTAATAATTATGGAAATTACTGGAGCGACTGGGCTGCACCTGATGCAGATGGCAATTTTGTTGTTGACGCACCATACATCCTGGATGGTGCTGCAGGAGTAACTGATATGTTTCCGCTTAGGACTGAGCATCACCAAATCTGGATATACCACACCCCTGTAAAGTATGTTGAGGAAAACTCTCAAATAAAGGTGAATGCTGGAGTCCGCACAGTTGTGCCCGTTTCCAAAGTGGAATTGAAGTACATTCCACTTCAGGGCTCCCAGGAAACTGCCATTCAGATGGTCCTTATCTCCGGAAATTCCACAGATGGCACCTACGAGGGCACAATTCCAGCGCAGGTAGGAACCGGTTATCTAAAATATTACATTGAGGCAAATGCATCAGATTCTGGGATGCGGACTCCTGCCTACATCTGCATTGTTGGAGAGTTGCCCATGAATGTGAATCTCTCCCTCTCCCAGAACCAGATTGGCCCTGGTGAAACAACTACTGTGACTGTGAGGGTAAGTGATGCAGGCACTCACGCAATGCTGGCAGGTGCAGAGGTATCACTTGAATGTGTGAACCTCTCTGGAACCTTTGATAACCCCACAGGATATACAGACACAAACGGCATCTTCGTTGCAAACTTCACTGCAGCCTGGAATTCTCCAACATCCACAGGGAAGATAATAACAAATGTGAGAGCTACGGGCTACAAACCTAGCACTGCAGAAATTTTCCTCACAATTTCCTCAAGCATAAGACCTCCCTCTGCACCAACTGGGCTCACCGCAACCCCGGGAGACCGGGAAGTGCTCCTCCGCTGGCAACCGCCAGCTGATGATGGGGGCTCTCCAATCATCGCCTACACAGTGTACTGGGGCCCTCAAAGCGGGTCCTACTCCAACAACCAGGATGTTGGAAATGTTCTCACATACATGGTTGAAGGTTTAACAAACGGGCAAACATACTACTTTGCGGTGAGTGCAAAAAATGCCATTGGAGAAGGCCAAAAAAGCAATGAGGTGAGTGCAACCCCATCCAGCAACCAACAGCTCTACAACCTGAGCGTAAGCATCACTCTTTCCCAAATCCAGATAATCTCAGGAAATTTCACAAATGTCACGGTTACAGTGAAAAATGAGAGCAGTGGCGAATTTGTGGCAAATGCACTTGTCAGGCTTGGTGTTGAGGATGTGCCAGGAGTTTTTGAAACCCAGACAGGGTACACGAACGAGCATGGAATGTTCACAACAAAGTTCATAGCTGGCGAGGTTTCGGCAAACATAACAGGGAAAATCCTTGCAAATGTGAGCGCACCAGGATATAACCCGGCAATGGCCCAGAAATCCATTACAGTTTATCCGCCTGGCACTTTCCTTCACACACTGAGTGTTGAGATTTCTGTGAGCAGTGGCGAAGTGAATGCCGGGGAAACAATCATACTTACCGTGACTGTGAGAGACGAGAACAACAAACCAGTTTCAGGTGCGAATGTGACAATTGAGGTTATGCCACTCGTTTGTGTTCTGGATTCAACCACAAAAACAACAGGGAATGGAGGTTATGCCACCTTTTCCCTTACTGCAAACTCAGATATAGAGAAGGACACAGTAGTGATTGTGAAAGTGAGGGCTGGCAAAGAGGGTTATGGTGAGTGTGAAAAGACAACCCAGATTAGTGTGAAAAAGAAATGGGAGACAAGGCCAACGCCAGGGTTTGAGTTTCTCCTTCTCTCAGCTGCATTCGGTGCTGGAATGCTCTGGCAGAAACGGAAGCAAAGGAGATGAGCACTTTCACTCACCCCTCCCTTTTACCTTTAAATACTCCCTTAACAATCCTTTCACCATGAGCTTGCTTGATTTCGCTGAAAGAAACCAGGAGAAGAACGGCAGCAACAGGATACAGATTCGGGAGAGGACCACAAAGAACCTGAGGAAAGGAACAGTCAAAATTCCTGAAAAGAAAGGTGTGCGATTTGTCCATCTTGCAGATGTCCATCTCGGAGCTTTTAAATCCCAGCATGAAGCCTTGAGAGAAGCTCCTGCAAAACTTTTGAGGATGGTTGTGGAATTCTGCAGAAAATATGGCGTGGACTTCATCCTGATTGCTGGTGACCTTTTCCATGGAAATGTGGTAAAGATAGAGATACAGAAGGAATGCGCTGGAATTCTCACAGAGGCGGATGAATCCGGGATAAGGGTGTATGCGGTCTATGGCTCCCATGACGCAAGCCCGACGCACAGTTCTTCTGTTGATGTGTTGGCTGCAGCAAAGCGAATCACCTCTGTGGAAAAAATGGTCCAGGACGAGAATGGAAAAATCCGTCTTCTGCCTGTAATAGACAGAACTGGTGTTGCCCTTGTTGGTGTCCATGGAAGAAAAAGGGAGAGTGAGGTGGAGTATCTGGAGGCCCTGGATTTTGAAGCAATGGAAAAAATTCCCAGGCCCAGAATTTTTCTGCTTCATTCCACGATATCAGAACTCAGGCCAGATTTTTTGAAGGAGGAAGAGGGAGTCCCGATTTCACTTCTACCAGGGAACTTTGATTACTATGCATGTGGTCATGTCCACAGGAGAACCGTGAGTCGCTGGGATGGATGCCTGTTTGTCTATCCAGGCGCTCTCTTTGGCTCCAGTTTGCGAGACCTGGAAGAAAACACTGCTCAGCTGCCTGGTTTCTATCTTGTTGACCTCCAGGACAAAATTGATGAAAGGAACATAACATTTGTGGACATCTATTCTCTTCAGGAACTCACCGGGCATTCGGGTGAAATTCCAGACATCGTTTTTGTGCAGTTCTCCTTTGGAACCACAATACCGGGAGAAGTTGAGGAAGTGGTCAAAAATTGGGTAGAAAGCAGGGGACTGGAGAACAGCGTTGTCTATCTTAAGCTGGAAGGAAAACTCTCAGCGGGAAAGCGCTCTGAAATTCCTTTTGATGAGATTGCAAGGCGAGGAGTTGAAAGGGGAGCAATTGATGTGCTTGTGAACAGGGAAGGCCTGGTTGAGGCAAACGATGAGAGTGGGCACATAGTTCATGGAGAGAGCATTGAGGAGATTGAGAGAAAGGTGGCGGAGGAGTTCTTTCAGGACAGGGAAGAGGCAAGACAGGCGCTTGAGTTCCTCAGCATCCTGGGCGCTGAGAAGTTGGAGGGTGAGAGCAGGGAGGCTTACCTTGAGAGAATCAGGCGGGTTGTAGAGAAGGAGCTTGGGCTGGGAGGTGAGTGAATGCTTATGAAAAGAATGGAACTCTCAAACATCCGGAGCTATGTGCATGAGGAAATAGAATTTGACAGGGGCTTGAACTTTCTCCAGGGAGATATTGGAGCAGGGAAAAGCACAATTCTGATGGCCATGAAATTTGCATTGTTTGGGAAGAGCAAAGGCCTGGATTATACCCAGATTTTGAGGGAGGGTGCCAGGGAAGGCCTTGTCAGATTAACATTTCTTGCCAATGGAAAGGAATACACAATAACAAGGAGGCTAAAGAGGAAGGTGGGAAGAAAAAGGGGCGAAGTTGTTGAGGGAATTGAGCAGGAAAAGGTTGTGATTGAAGATGAGGAAACAAGGCGGGAACTTTCTCCGACTGAAGCGGATGAGATTTTGCTGAAACTGATAAGTGCAGGAAAAAGAGTTGGAAAGGGAGCTTTTTCAAAAATGTATGAGTTTGCGCTTTATGTGCCACAGGAACAAATGAAGGAAATTCTTGGAAGGCTTAAGGAGGAGAAGGAAGCAAAGAAGAAAACAATCTCCCAGCTTTTTGGATGTGAAATCTATGGAATTGCAAGGGAGAATGCAAACGAAGTCAGAAGGATGCTGGAAAGGGAAGTTGAACTGGTAATGGCCCGCCTCGGAGAAAACTTTGTAGAGATTGAGAGACGGGAGCGGACTCTTTCTGAGGAAAGGGAAGAGCTTGAAAGAATGGAGAGCGAGGTGAGGAGGGGAGAGGAAGAGATTCAGGGTTTGAGCATTGAAGTGGATAGAGCAGGCGCCACGCTTGCCCAGCTCAGGAAATTACGGAAGGAGAAGGAGGTGCTTGAGAGGAAAAGAAGCGCCCTTGGTGCAAGGAAAGAACTGGTAAGGCAGGAAATTGAAAGGAGCAGGAATGAAATTGAAGAACTGGCAAAGAAAATTGAGGGGATAAAGGAGGAGGTTGAGGAACTGAAGCCCTACCACGACAGTTATCTCCAGGTTGCAAGGGTTGTTGAGGAGGAGAAAGGGAAGAAAGAGAAGGTGGCGAGAATTGAGGTGCAGATCAGGGAAAAGGAGGGAAAGGTCGGGGAGCTGGAGGAGCAGATTGCTGCCTTGGAGAAGGCTCTCTCTTGTGCTCAGGAGTTGGAGGAAAGGCTATCAGGGTTTGGGAATCTGGAAATGGAGATTGAAAGGATTGAGATGGAAAGGAGGGAATGCACTGAGAGAAAATCAGAGTTAAGGACAGAAATTGGGAGGCTAAAGGAGGACATCGGGGAGGCGGAAAAGGAAAGAGGGGAACTTACAGGTCTTGCTGGCATGCAGGTTTGCCCGAAGTGTAAACAACCACTCACAAAAGAGCACATAGAGAGGCTTGTGAAGGAAATTGAGAGAAAGGTTGAGGAGAAAAATAATTTGATTAGGGAGAAGGAGAGGGAGATAAAGAAGATGGAGGCAAGGCAGGTATTCCTGGAGGCACAGGTTAAGGAGAAGAGGAAACTGATGCTTGAGAGGGAAAAAGTAAGGCAGATGCTTGAGGAAATTGAGAAAAAGAAAAAAGAGCTGGCTGAGAAAAGGAAGAAGCTGGAGGGCTTGAGAACAGAGATTGGGAAGCTTAGGAAGGAACTTGAGAGCATTGGTTTTGACCCGGAGGTGTTTGCAGCAAATGAGAGAAAGCTTTCAGAGCTTGCGGAGTATGAGGAGAAGTGGAAGCGGCTCAGCACAGTGTTGGCTGAGGAGGAAAGGCATCTTGTGGATTTGCGGAAGAAAAAGGAGGAAAAGGAAAGGGCCTTCAAGGAGCTCAGCGATGAACTCTGTGTTGTTGAGAAAACGCTTGGAGAAATTGCATATGATGAAGAGGCACATACGAAGATGGAGGAAAAGCATAAGGAGATGTTTGGGATGCTCCAGGCAAAAAGGTCTGAGGTTGCTGAAAGGAAAAAACAGATTGAGGAGAAGAGGAGGAGGATTGCAGAGATTGAGAAGGAACTTGAGGAATTACTGGGGCTTAGGGGGAGAATGGAGAAGTTGAAGCGCTGGGTGGTTTGGTTTGAGAAACTTGGAAAATGCTATGAGGAGATTGAGAGGAATGTGCTGAGGGAGGCAAGGTATATGCTGGAGGCAGAGCTTCAGAGATTCTTCCGCGAACTTCTGGAGAACTCAGAAATGGAAGTTACCCTTGATGAGAACTTTACTCCAGAGGTGAGTGTTGGTGAAGGATACATTCGACCTTTTGAAAACCTGAGCGGTGGTGAAGGCACAGCACTCTCTCTTGCCTACAGACTGGCTTTGAACAAGGTGCTCACGAGAACCTTCTTTGGAGATAATGCCTTGTTAATTCTTGACGAGCCAACTGACGGTTTTTCAAGCGAGCAAATAAATTCTTTGCGTGAGTTGCTCGGGAGAATAAAGGAAAGCTATGGAAATGGCCAAATTTTTGTGGTTTCGCATGAGCAGGAACTTGAGGGTGCTGCAGATACAGTGTATGAGGTTTTGCAAACAGGCACAGGGACCAGGGTGAGAAAGAGGGGTGTGAATGCAGAGGGCTGAAGAGATAAAGGTACACACAGTTACAGAACTTGCCTCAAAAATAAAAAGTCATCTCAGAGCAGAGAAGAGTTTTCTTGATGTTTATGTAAGAGGTGAGGTGAGCAACCTCAGGGTGAGCGAGCAGAGGGTATACTTTGACATAAAGGATGAGACCTCAAGGATTCATGTGGTGATGTTCACAGTGGATGAAACCACAGGCCAGCTTAAGGATGGACTGAGCATCATTGTGCATGGAAAGATAGATTTTTACCAGCGGGATGGAAAATTAAATCTGATTGCAGATGGATTTTTTGCCGGTGGTCTAGGTGAGATTTATCTGAAACTTGAGAGATTGAAGGAGAGGTTAAGGGCAGAAGGGCTATTTGCACCCGAATCCAAGAAGGCAATTCCAAAATATATTTTCAGAGTGGGAATTGCAACCTCACTGAAAGGTGCTGTGGTGCATGACATCCTACACTCGCTCCAGAATGCAAGAGGACTTGAAATCTGGATTATGGATACACTTGTGCAGGGAGAGGGTGCAAAGGAGAGCATTGCACGCTCAATTGAGGCTCTGAACTCCATGAATGTGGATGTGATAATTTTGGCCAGGGGAGGTGGTAGCCTTGAGGACCTCTGGCCATTCAACGAGGAGGTTGTGGTGAGAGCAATAAGGGCCTCAAAGGTGCCAGTTCTCACAGGGATAGGGCATGAAACTGACAGGACGCTCGCTGACATGGCCGCTGATAGAGAATTTCCAACACCATCCTATGCAGGCAAATTCATATTTGAGGTTTGGAAAAATGCATGCGAGGAGGTTGAGAGGCTTAGGAAGGAACTTGAGAGTGGTGTCCAATCCTACATCCAGGAACTCCATGTTTCCCTGGATTTGATTGGTTCAAAACTCTCCAGGGAGGAGTTCTGGAGAATTGTGCAGGTTTATTCAGCGAGGTTGGCGCTGCTCACCACAGGCCTGAGAAATGCTGCTCAGGACTATCTAAATTATAAGAGAACATGCCTTGAGAAGGCAGAGTTGCTCATCGGCTCAATCAATCCCGGGGAGATTCTGAAGATGGGATATACCTACATTACAAAGGCAGGAAAAATTGTGATGAGGGGTGGAGAACTTGAAAAGGGTGAGGAGGTAAAAATCCATTTCGTTGATGTTGTTGTTGATGCCCAGGTGCTTGGAAAAGAGGTGGAAGAATGGAAACTGGAAAAAGCTTTGAAGAAAAGTTGAAGCGGGTTGAGGAAATCATTGGAAAGATACAGCGAAGAGAGGTCTCGCTTGCTGAGATGCTTGCCTACTTTGAGGAGGGGACGAAAATTCTGGAGGAGTGCAGGGAAGAACTAACCAGGGTTGAAAACAGGGTAAAGTATTTGATTGAGGAAGGAAACCAGGTGAAGGAGATAAAGCCAGATGAGGGTAATTGAAACTGTTGTTGTGACAAGAAATTCGCACATAAATGCAGCGGCAATTGGTGTCTGGAAAGAGGGAGGGTTCTATTTCCTGAGGGTTTTTGAGGGCTCAAATACATTTGCCAACCTCCTCAAAAACGAAAAATTTTCAATAAATTTTGTTTCAAAGGAGCAATTGCACATCCTGCTGAGATGCGCACTGGTCGGGCATAATAATAATGTGCAGGAACTGGATACCAATGCATTCCTTTTCTGGAATGATGTGCCGTACCTCAAGGAAAGCTTCAGCGTGATAGCTTGTGTTGAGCATAGGGAACTGGTGTTTGTTGAGGACTGGGTTGGAAGGGCAAGGTGTTTATTGGTGAGGGCAAGAGAAGTTCAGAGTTTTGGAGAACTTAAAGGGATTGTGTCAAGAGAGGAATTTATTCCCATTCTGGAGGCTGCAGTGCTTGCCACGAAGTATTTAGATGCAAGTGATAGAGCGAAAATGGAAATAAGAAGTAAACTTGACTCGTTGCTTCCATTAATTCATGGTTATGTGGAAGAGGTGAAACTGATAAAAGAAATTCTGGGTTACGGGGAGAAGGGGTGAAGGGTCAAATTATTATCTCCCCAGGATTTGGCGCAAAAATTCAACAAGGTCATGCACCTTTATTTCGCTTCCACAGTACTCACATTTTGCAAGTGAGGAGAGCGAGGTTGTCCCGCTAATCCTGATCGGTGCCTTACATGCCGGACATTGATAAATTGTAGTTATCCCACCAGCCCGAATCTGGTTTACCAGCTCGTTGAGGTTAAGTTCTGTCACCTTTTGATCAACATATATCGTTCTCCCTTTCTTTCTTGCATTCCCTGCCTCCTCATACAGCCCATGTCTTTCGTATATCTGAGCAGCCTCTTCGAATCTTCCTGCAATCTCAAGATTCCTGGCCTGCTGCAACTCCAGGATTTTTGCGTTCTCAGCTTCAATTGCGTTGATTATTGCACCCCGCTGCCTGTAGAGATTGTCCAGTTGCCTATCATATTGCCCAGTGAAGAAGGAGTTTTTCTTTTTGCCAGATTGAAGGGCCAGAAAGATGACAAGAAAAACAATCCCGGCGAGTAGACAGCATATACCATAAATTCCCAGAATAAGAAACAATAATCCTATCACAGCAACAAAAACCACAAGAGCTATAACCATACCTCGGGTGGCTGCCTTATCCCGTGCCCTTTCAACCTCAGCAATTTCCTCATTAAGCTGGGCCAGTTGAGCATTCAACTCATCTATTTTACTCTGGTATTGAGCAATCAGAAGCTCAACCCTGTCTGAGCTCATTAGAACCCACCTTGGTTCCTGTAATTGATGGGTGTATTTAATTTTGGTGTTCTCTCAGTATCTCCGAAGAAGTTGGAAAAGCCAGATACTCACTACTACCCAAAAAGCCATTAGAAAGGGAATTGATGTGGACATACTACAAGGAAACCTACTGATTTTTTCCCGGCCTACACCACTATGGCTCCTGTTTCATAGAAGTGGCCATCAACCCTTCCCTAGTGTATTTTCATTTCGCTCTCTACATACTTCATAGAGACCTAGAAGAAATTCCTTGAATCTCACCTCCTTCTCTATATAGGACTGCACACTTGGCAGTGGTGCCGAAAGGCGTCACCTTACGAATATAGAATCCCCGTATGTTCCTGATAGTAAGTTCAGTTGCAGGTGTTATGGGTATTCGTTTCATGAGATATCTATAAGATATCTTAAATATTTAACACTTTTGGTGCATCGGTGGAATTTTGAAAGACCCGTTTGAAAATTTATAAGAAAGATGTATCAGGAGCTTTGCATACTGGCATCAATCTTTGAATTTTAGCCAGTATCTTTCGGAGATACTGGCTCTGTGGGAAAAACGCTCGCCAGCATGTACAATCAGGGTATAAGGAAGTGAGAAACCCTCTGACATATTCCTCAACTTTTAGGAAGTTTCAGAGGAGACTCGGGCCCAACCCCCATAAACTTTTTATCTTCCTACACTCTCTCTGTAAACATAATGGTGACCTGAATGTCAAACGAGATTTACATTGGAATTGGAATTGGCGTCCTCATCGGGATATTCGTGGGTGTATTTATTGGCTTCCTTATTGGGAAGAGGGCAAGTGCACCCTCACCCCAGCCAGGACCACAGCCAGCACCCTATGGAACATCTACACCTTCTCCATATCCCACCCAACAATCAGGCATGGCACCTTCGCCTTACGGTCAACCTCTGGCTACACAGGCGCCGATGGATGAAAAGGAACGAAGGCGGCTGGAGAAGGAAAGGTTGAGAGAGGAGAGAAGAAAGGAGAAAGAAAGGAGGAAAGAGGAGAAGAGGCTGGAAAAGGAGAGAAGGAAACAGGAGAAATTAATGGCAAAGCAGGGATTATTGCCGCAACCCCAGCAGGGGTCTCAGCCCATGCCCCAGCCACAGTATCAAGCTTCTCCACAGTATCCTCAAAGGGCACAATACCCTTCCCAGTATCCAGCTCAACCATACTATCAGCAGGAGCCAAGATATCCACAGCCCACACCCCAGTATCCACCGCAACCTGCCTATCAGCCCCAACCCCAGTATCCTGCCCAGAGAGAAACTCCACCTTATAGGGGGCCTCCCGAACAATATCCACCAGCACAGCCTGCCTATCAACCAAGGCCTCAACCCTCCCCTCCACCAGAACCATACAGAGTATCCATGCCACCCCCTCCCCAACAGCCAGTGCCTCCAAAGACCCAGACAGAACCCGTGCCAGTTTATCCAGGATTCACGCCATCACCCCAGCCTCCATCCCAGCCTGTAGCCCAGCCGCCTCCCCAACCAGCATATGCACCTCCAACTCCAGAGCCTTCGCCCCCACCACAGCCGGTGTCCCAGCAACCTCAGTATACTCCCCAGAAACCTAAAATTGTGATGAGGCGCTGTCCAAGCTGTGGGGAGCAGGTAGAGGATAATGTAGTCCAGTGTCCAAAGTGCGGAAGCTTTATAAAATCTCCAAAGAGAGGTGCGGCACCTCCACCTCAATATGTTGCACCAGAAACAGCTGCAGTTGAAGGTGTGTGTCCCTACTGTGGTGCCAGTGTGAGTTCAAGTGCCACAATCTGCTGGCGGTGCAATAAGATTCTGAGAAGGCATTGAACATACAAACCCCTGGTAAACATCCTCACTGTAAAGTAAGAATCTTTATGCAGTAACCAACTGCAAGGTCTCTAAGTAGTGCCGAAAGATTTTCATCGTACTTTGCAAATCTGACGGATTTAAAACCACAAATTCCAGTTGCTACAATCTCTCCTTTTTTTGTGATGTAAATCAAACCTGTCATTTTTTCGTGAATTTCGTACTCTTCACCATTGTAAACAAGCAATGCGGGTTTGAACCCTCTGCTCTGGGTGGAGATTTTAGTTTCTCCCTGATAAATTATTATAGAATCATGAATTGCATCATAAGAGACTACGCTAATCTTATTTTTTTTATTAACATCAAAAACCTCATACTTTAGTGTGAATAATCTTTTGAGTGTTGCTATTGTCCCCCTCACATTCCATCCTGCAGGGAGCGCTATGTACTCCTCTTCCCTCACCTTCACCAGCATGTCGTTTTTCAATATTCTTGCCTCTACCACTATCATTTAGAGAGAGAATGAAAAGGGGATTAAATAACTTAGCATTCGCTGAGAAAAGCTTCACTCAGCCAGTTCCTTATCCCATTTTCCTTCATCAATTTCCGCAATTATCTCCTTCGGCTCTTTGCCCTCTACCGTGACTCCCATTGACTGGCATGTGCCGATAACTTCTTTCACAGCCCTCTTTAGGTCCTTTCCAAGAATTGAGCCAGCCTTCATCTCTGCAATCTTTCTTGCTTGCTTCATTGTAAGGTTTCCAATTTTATTTGTCTTTGGAGTGCCAGAGCCCTTCTCTGCCTTAACCTCCTTCAGTATCAAAGCACTTGTGGGCGGTGTCCCCACTTCAATCTGAAAGCTCTTTGTCTTCGGGTCAACTATAATCTTTACAGGCACCCGCATTCCCTCAAATTGCTTGGTCTTTGCATTAATTTCTGCTACAACCTTCACGATATTAACGCCGAGAGGGCCAAGAGCAGGACCAAGTGGAGGCCCAGGTGTTGCCTTTCCGCCTTCAACCAGTGCTTCTACAGTTTCTGGCATATTATTTCACCTCTTTCTTCTCTGTTACTTCAACAACTTTAACAGAATCCCCTTTCACAGTCACAGGAATTGGTACAACTGCATCTATGAGTTCAACTGTAATCTCTTCCTTCTGACTTTCCACAACCTTCACCCTTGCCCTTTCACCCTTGAATGGACCAGAAACAATTTCAACAAGGTCTCCAACATTTATTCCTGCAACAGGTGATGCAGGCGTGAAAAACTTGGAAATTTCCTCTATCGTTGCTTCTCCTTCCTCAATTATTCCCCTTGCCTTTGGCACTCCCTTCAACATCTCCTTCAGGGTGTTTATGCTCATACCCTCCACAATAAGATAACCCCGTAGCTGTGGTGGTGCTAAAATTGCGAAAATTACACCCTTGTATTTAGGAATGCTGCTTTTGGTAAGCAAGGAATCTGCGACCTCCCGCTCATGGCCTATCTGGGTTTTTACAATGATAAGGGCTTGTTTTGCAGTTGTGGAAATCGTCCTGCTCTCCCTCACAAGTGGGTCGTTTTTTGAAGAGAGGGTAATCACCACATCCACAGAATCTCCATACCTCACCCCTACGGGAGCGGTAAGTTCAAGAGACAGTTCATAGCTCATCCCTGCGGGCACTGGCACTTCAAGGGTTTTTTCTGTGGTATAGAAAACCTCTTGCTTTTCCTCCTCGCCCTCCCTGTATTTGAGGGAAATTTTCCATTCTGCACCTTCCTTCTCAGTTGCAAATCTGTAGAGATATGTAAATTTCAGCACCGCAACATCGTCCCTTACACTTGTATTCACAATCTTTAGAAGGTAGTTCGCAGTTTGGCCTGAAACCACAAGTTTCCTGTCTTCAGGACAAACCAGTTGCAGACCAAAGCTTGGAGTGGGAGGCTTGTCTGTAATTCTAACCTCCTTTGGCTCTTCCTTCTTTTCTGGCACTTTTTCCTCAATATCTCCAAAAAGTCCCAAGGAAATCGCCCCTTTATGTGAAAAAACTTTGAATGTATGGTGGAAGGTAATTCCAGAGATAGAATATCAGGAAGCCAAGGGCTCCGATAATTATTATCCCTGCTCCGCAAATCTGGATTACCTTCTTGTATTGTTCTCTGTCAGGCTTCCTTGCCATTTTTAAAATTCTGCCGTACTTGCCCTTACCCACTGTTCTGAACATGTTCTCAATATTTGTCTGCACCTGCAGACCTTTTTTTATGATTTCCATGTTCCCAGCCTTCATGAGATTACATCAATATCTGCCATCTTTTTTGCGGGTTTTGCAATGCCTGGCCCTACAATCTGCTTTGATTTAACACCTGTAACCACAACCATCACCTGCATCCTGTGCTCAAATGTCGGGTCTATTGCAGCACCCCAGATTATCCTTGCAGTCGGGTTTATCTTGGACTGGATAATTTCTGCAACTTTCTCTGCCTCGCTCACTGTCATGTCCTCACCACCTATAACATTAATAAGGGCACCTGTTGCCCCGGAAATGTCAGCATCCAGCAGCGGAGAGTTTATTGCTTCATTCACGGCTTCTACAGCCCTGTCCTCACCTTCGCTTTCACCCATTCCTATTAGCGCGACTCCTCCGCCCTTCATGATTGTTCTGAGGTCATTGAAATCCAGGTTTACAAGGCCTGGCTTCGTGATCATTTCAGTGATACCCTTTATTGCACGCATCAGCACGATATCTGCAAATAAAAACGCCTTCTTTATCGGCAATCTCGGAACAAGTTCTAGCAGCTTGTCGTTTGGAATTAGAATTACTGTGTCTGCATACTGTCTCAGTTTCTCCAGCCCGTACTCCGCATTTTCCATCCTTACAAGTCCTTCTGACTTAAAGGGCAGCGTGCATACTGCAATTGCCAGTGCACCCATCTCCTTTGCAATCTTTGCTACAATTGGTGCTGAGCCAGTGCCAGTGCCACCACCAAGGCCACATGTGATGAACACAAGGTCGGCACCTGCCATCGCGGCCCTTATTTCATCTTCTGCCTCCCTCGCAGCCTCCTCTCCAACTTCTGGCCTCGCCCCTGCACCGAGACCCCTGGTACATCTCCGTCCCAGAAGGATTTTCTTTGGCGAATGGATCACATACAGATGCTGGGCATCTGTGTTGAGGGCATAGAGTTCAGCACCTACAATGCCAGTTTCTACTATGCGGTTTATGGTATTACAACCACCGCCACCGCATCCAAAGACCTTAATGTTAGTCTTTAAGCTGGCGAGCACTCGCTCCAGCTCTTCATCATCAGCACTCAACGCCCTGAAATCTGTGGGCATTGGCTTCGTAACGCTCTCAGCACCGCTTCGGGACAGTACTTCCTTTATTATTGAATCCATGGACAACACCCTTCTACTCCTCCAAATATTGAAAGGGTTTAATAATGTTTCGCTATTCCGAGGTTGGATGTGTTAAAAAACCCTGCAACTTCTGTTGCGTTATATCAAAATCGTTGCTCTGTTATCCATTACTTTTTATGCATTTTGTGGATCATTTGGTATTTTAATATAATTAATAGCAAGTATAACGGGAGACAACCAACAGCACCGCCCTACTTTTCAAAGCTTGCTTAGTCCAGCGGTTAAGAGGGTAGTCTGACCATTTGAGAAAGCAGTAGCGAGAGCGAAGGTCCTCCTATCCTATCTTGAGCACCAGGGCAGGGAGAGTGTGCGTGCTTTTGCTGATACGAATTCAAACAGAAAAAGCAAAGGGGTAAATTTTGAAAGGTTTTTTTTTCAAAGCGTTCGAGATACTGTGTGGAGAAAAGGTTATATTTAGTCCGTATATTTTGCTCCTCGGTGAAAGAATGGCAAAAGCGAAAAAAAAGGCAAAG
>JAWACX010000017.1:0-15911 GCA_038896575.1 Thermoplasmata archaeon | reverse complement strand
CTACCGCAACCTCGAGAGGATCGAGACAAACTATCTCAGGGGAGGGGCTTTGAGAGTCGTCAACGACGGAATTGTAGGCCGGGCTAAGAAGGTGCTGAAGGTTGTTAGGTCTATGGGCTGATGCAGATATCCTCGTGCTCGGGCATTCACATATCCAGTTCTGTATTTCATTCCCTGAAGGAATTGTTCTTAACCCTGGAAGCATAGGGCAGCCAAGGGATTTGGATTGGAGACCTGGCTATGCAATCCTGGACCTGAAGGAAGGACATGTGGATGTCCATTTAAGGAGATTTGAGTATCCTGTAGAGGAAGTCCTAAAAAAATTCAGGGAGACCGGTTTGCCGGAAGTTCTTGCTCAGAGGCTTCTTGTGGGGAGGTAAGGGTATGCATGCAAGATTTCTTTCCAGGGATATAAAACTTGAAGAGGTTTTTACCAGAATTGGAGTTCATCCAGAGGGAATTGAAATTTTGAAGAGGAAGGCTGAAACATATAGAATCTTTATCTCAGGGCTTAGCCCGGTTTGTGCAAATATCATAAAGCAGGAGATGCTGGCTGCAGGTGGGGATGCCGCAATTCCAATGGATGCAATAAGTGGAAAAGGCGAGCAATGTGACCTTGTTCTCCTTGGAACTGAAAAAAGCCTCAAAATTTTTTTGAAAAAACTTCAGAAACAGCCATTCAACCTTGGTGCCCTCGCCCGGCAAATTGAAGGAATTTTTGAGGACAGAAATAAGGCATTGCATGGCCTATGGAAAACCTCAAAGAGAACCTTGGTACTGGAAACTCCATTGATAATGGGTGTCCTGAACATCACTCCTGATTCCTTTTCAGATGGCGGGACCTTTTTTGAGCCAGAGGCAGCTGTTGAACGGGCAAGGCAGATGATAAGGGAAGGGGTGGACATAATAGATGTGGGTGCGGAATCCACAAGGCCTGGCTCAGACCCTGTTCCGGCTGAGGAAGAAATAAGGAGGCTCTCTGGAGTTCTCGAAGAAATTGTCTCTCTTGGAAAACCAGTTTCCGTGGATACATACAAGCCGGAAGTTGCAAGATTTGCACTTGAAAGGGGTGCAGAGATAATCAACGATATCTATGGGCTGAGAAAAGAGGGTATGGCTGAGGTAGTTGCAGAATTTGATGCCGGTGTTTGCATAATGCACATGCTCGGAGAGCCGAAAACAATGCAGGAGAACCCACTCTACAGGGACCTTATTACCGAGATATACGAGTTCCTGGGCAACAGGATTGAGTTCGCTGAAAGCAAGGGCATTGAAAAAGAAAAAATTGTGATTGACCCAGGTATAGGATTCGGAAAAACCGTATCCCAGAATTACGAAATTATTGAAAGGCTTGATGAGTTTCTGTCACTCGGGCGCCCTCTCCTGATAGGAACATCCAGAAAATCATTCATAGGAAAGGTGATAGACTCCCCACCACTCCAGAGAGTCTCTGCCACAGTTGGTATCAATATGGCTGCTTTGATTGCTGGAGCAAGGATTCTCAGGGTTCATGATGTGAAAGAACATGTAGAGCTCATAAAGCTGTATAAAATGTTAAAATCTGAAAGAAAAAATTATTAAAAAGAGTTTTATTAAAAAGTTTTACTCGGTTTTTTCTTCTGTTGCCTCTTCAGACGGTGCACTTTTCTTCATGCCCATTAGGAGCATCACTATGCCAATGATGCCTATGACGATGCCTATCACTGCTACAGTGATGTTAAGCCAGCCAAAGGAATCCCAATTTTTCCCGATAATTTCCCACTTTAGGGCATCATGTGCCCAGGAAATCAATGGGCCTCCAAGGAATCCCACAATGGCCAGGATTACTCCAAGCCAGAACATCATCGGACTCCCTTCCTTTGCTGGCTCTTCCGCTGCCGGTGCTTCGGTTTCAGTCGCTGACTCCTCTTTGGGCTGCTCCGCAGGTGCGGACTCTTGAGCTGCTGTCTGTAGCTTCTCTCCACATTCTGGGCATTCGGTGGCACCTGCAGGAAGTTCTGCACCGCATGTTGGGCATCTCTCTTCCTCTGGAATATTCATCACCGCACACCTGATAGCTGTTCCCATTTATATTATTTTCGCTTTTGCGTTCAATTTAGCCTCTAACTTCCCGATTTTACACAGTCGGGGGTCTTTTTTGCTGGCCAGGTGGAGTTCCAGAAGGTTGCTGGGGATGTGGGCCAGGAATTGTGAGCTGTGCCGGAGGACCCTGTGGGCTGGGCTGCTGTGGAAGATTCTGTGGCCCCTGGGGGCCCTGCACCGTCTGGACCTGTGTCCCCTGCTTCTGCTTTACCCTCCCTAATCGCCTGTAGAGAAGGAGGAAAAAGATTATTGTAAGCAGGAGTGTGATAAGGACAAGGGTAAGGAGAATAAGGTCCATGGCACGCATTCCCCCGATGTTGAGGTCTGCTGCAGAGGGGTCCTTCATCACCGAAATAGTGGTCCAGGTGTACAAGGTTCCCTGGAATGTGGACTCAACCTGACAACTCACAGTAAGCAAGTAAGTGCCTCTCTCAAGGTTTGATGGGAGGGTGTAGCTAATCGTGCCGTGCATCTCTTTTGTCTCACACACTTTTGCATCTGCCTGGCCTGTGGACAGTCCAACGGAAATCTTTATTGACTGGGGCATTGGAGTGCCTTCCCTGGCTTTCAGGTTGTATGTTATGTAGATTGTTTCTCCAGGCTTATAAACATTGGTTGTGTAGGCAGAGGGAGAAATTGTAACTGTAAATTCATAGCCAGAGAACTTGGAAATCGTTAGATAGTCCGTGACCGTTATTCCGCTTTCCTGTGCTACAATCGTGATTGTATACTCATCTGCGGGATTCTCAGGAATCTGGACTTCAAAACTTCCATTTGATACTTTCTTGCTTATTATCGTTCTCCCGTAGTTGTCCCTCATTGTCACAAAACACTCAGGATTCTGCATCATCTTTGAGATAATTTCATAGGAGAATTTGAGTGTATCTCCAGGCTGGTACATTGTTCTCTCGCCAGAGAGCAGAATTATTGCATACTCTACAGAAATGCTCTTACTCACAGTCGTAGAATTTCCAAAGTCGTCAGAAACAAGGACATGGCACCAGAGGTTGCCATAGAAATTGGACGGAGGAGCGTAGGTAAAGTCGGGAGAGGTAGAGGAGACCATCGTAAGAAGATTTGTTCCAGCGGAATCACGGGATATGAGATAGAGGTAGGAAAAATTGCCTTTGGTTCCATCCGTATAGGTTGCACGGACATGAAGGGTTATGTTCTCTCCAGTTAGATAACTCTGCTTGGTAAATTCAAGGAAAGCGTTGATTCCTTTTATTTCAGGTTTTGTCACGGTTATAACTACGGATTTTGTCATGAGTGCATCATTTTTTGAAGCAGTGATGTTAAACTCGAGAATTGTTCCATCTCCGAACGCATCCGGAATCTGCCAGTTGTAATTCATATACCCGCTGTAGTCCGTGACAAAGTTCTTTGTAAGGAGGGTTTCATCACCCTTCTTTATGCTCAGCTTGATGGTTACTTCAGGTAGATTTCCAATATCTGTATTTTGACCGGTTGTAGCCACATAGGTTTTAAGGCTAAGGGGAACAAGTTCTCCAGCGCCATAAGTGGCACCGTTGAAGGGGGAATAGATGTAAACCCCGAGATTTCCGCAATAAATTGAAAGCGAATCCATATCCCATCTATCTGGCTCTGTGGCTGTTGCAGAGTCGTTGTAATAGGTGCGCACCGTGTAATAGCCCATTTCTGCTGCATTTCCCAGCCTAAACGAAAATTCTCCCATAGACTTTCTGAAGGTGCTTGGTTGCTCAAGAAGCGTCCCAGAGGGTGTGAGAACATACCATGTTCCGAAAAACTCGTTAGCCACAGGTGTGTGGTTCTTGAGGTAAAGAACCGCGTACTTGACAACCACAACCTCGCCAGGGATGTAGGCATTTCTTGAGCATGCTGTATAAATTTCATAGAGTTTGACATCATATCTTATTCTGTCAATCCTTGTGGTCCCGTTGTAAAGTTCCACAGCATATCTTGTCCCATCAGGTCTTGGTGAATCTGGGGCAGTCTCAGGGATTGTGTAGTTAAGGAAGTAATTCCCATTTGCATCCACATTTATCGTGGTATTGAACTTCTCATTGGTTCCGAGCGTGATCTTGAGTGTGTACTCTCCGAGAGGGGCGCAATCGTGTACTGAGATGTGAATGGTTTCTCCAGGCACGAAAGTCAATGACTTTGTGTAGATGCTCTGCTGGAGGGTCAGATATCCCCCAACCACACCGCCGCCCACCACAGAAAAACTTTTAGAGCCAAGGAGTGCACCGGAGACCGTATCATATACATTAATGTAACCGGTACCCTCTGCATTCTGTGGAATCTCAATGTTCTGGTTCCACACACGCGTAACTTTGATTCCAAACTCCTGGAAAATTAAAAAATAATCTGTGGAATTGATCACAAAAACATAAACATCTATGTAGTTATCATTCGGATTGTTGTCACTGTCTGTGCCCTCTATTGTCAAATGCATTGTTTCGCCTGCAAAATAAGTGTTTTTATCTGTTGTGATACTCACACTTGAGAATCCACTTCCAATGGCAGGAGTCATGGGCAAGGCAATCATTACAGAAATCCACACAATCAAGCATAGTCCCAACATTTTTTTCATGGTCTCACAAACCACCCAATCCGATAGGGATATATAAATATTCCTGCGTATACCAGAAGTGCCAACTTCCTGGAATAACACAGCACCACATCCAAAAGTTTAAAGTACCTCTTTTGATAGATAGTTTATGATGAATCCCCAGCTGAGAACTGCAGGTTTGTTCATCCTCCTTACAGCACTCCTTGTTGGCATCGGATACATAGCTGGCTATTTTTTTGGGAATTCTGTTGAGTTCATTGTTATTTTCCTTGCACTCGCGATTGGGATAAATCTCTTCGCCTACTTCTTCAGCGATAGAATTGTGCTATGGTCTTACGGTGCCAGAATTGTTGAAAGACATGAATACCCTAGGCTGTTTTCAATTGTTGAGGATGTAGCAAGGCGTGGAAACATTCCGATGCCCAGGGTTGCAGTTATTCCGGTTCAGACACCAAATGCATTTGCGACAGGAAGAAACCCGAAGAATGCAACAGTTGCAGTAACAGAAGGAATACTTGGACTTCTGAATGACAAGGAGCTTGCAGGTGTGATTGCCCATGAAATAGCCCATATTAAAAACCGTGACATTCTAGTAATGACAATTGCATCTGTGATTGCATCCGCAATTTCAATCATAGCCAGGTTCGTTTTCTATTCAATGTTATTTGGAGACAGAAGGGAAAGAGAGATAAATCCTGTGGTGATTGCCCTTGCAGTTCTGGCTGCGATAACTCTGCCAATCGCTGCAATGCTCGTCCAGCTTGCGATTTCAAGGGCGAGAGAATACAAGGCAGATGCAACTGGTGCAAAATTGATAAGGAACCCGAGAGCACTGGCAGATGCGTTAAGAAAACTGGACAGGGGTGTTAAAAGGAGGCCACTGGACAGGGGGAATCCAGCAACCTCTTCGCTCTTTATTGTGAATCCTTTCAGTGCAAGCACGATTGTAAACCTCCTTTCCACTCATCCTCCAATAGAAAAGAGAATTGCAAGGCTTGAGGAAATTGCAACCAGGTATGAGTACCTGTGAAGGGTTATATACGAGAAGCTCCTAAGCGGCTCTGTGGAACCCAACTATCACTTACTTCGCAGGACTGTGCACATCCTCGGGCTTCAGGCTACCCTCGTTTATTATGCGCTCCCTTCCACGATTTTCTTCTCACCTCTTGACAAAAATTATGCGATGCTTGTGGCCCTGATTTGCATCATGGAATTTGAGTACATCAGAGTGACCAAAAAATGGGAAATTCCAGGTCTCAGGGGCTACGAGCGCTACAGATTCTCTGCATTGCTCTGGTCTGCAATCGGGCTTTTTATCTGCTATCTCATCTGCCCCTATTTTATCGGAATCCCTGTTGTTGTTGCCGCTGCATGGGTGGACCCACTCATGGGAGAACTCAGAAGAAAGAATTGCAGGTTTACTTACCTCCTCGGGTTCCCGGTTTACTTCTCAATTTTCCTTCTCTCTCTGATTTACCTCTCCTCTTTTCCACTCCTAAAACTCCTAATTCTGAGTTTTACTGCTGCATCTGTGGGAATTATTTGCGAGGTCTGGAAGAATTATTATCTGGATGACAACTTTCTCCTCTTAACCTTCCCGGGAATTGCGGTTATCTGCATGCTCAGAATACTCTGAAAAAAGACGCCCTGGTCGGGATTCGAACCCGAGTCCCAGGCTCGACAGGCCTAGATGATAGACCACTACACTACCAGGGCTCAGATTAGGGAATATATGTGAGATTTTTAATTCTTTCGGAGGTGTGTATGGATTCCTTCAGATAAGCATGGGAGAGCAAGAATGCATCAATTCCAGCTCTTACCTCATCCCTCAGATTGTTTCCATACACATTTCTCGTTCCGAGGAAAAGGTTTCTGAGAAGTCTCTGGGGAAGTTTTTTGTAATAAGGCAACGGAACATCGGTCAGAATCTGCTCTATTGTTTCCACATTTGACCAGAAGTTGGGAAAGGCTTTCGCCATCAGAATCCTAAATTTTCTCTCAATTTCCTCCTCCTTTCTTTCCTCCCTCCCAATGAAATACCTCCAATATGTTGTCGCTCTTCCGCTTCGCCATGCACTGGAAGGTGAGACTCCGAGGAGGGGTGCATCCTCAATCACAACTGATGTCTGGGTCTCGCTGAGCCTCTCCTTCAAAACAATTTTCACATCAAAGGATTTTGCGCTCATCCTTCCATACTCCTTTATTACTGGATGTTCCAATCCCCTCACAAGAGCTCCTAGCTCATACGGCTCTGTGCTCAGCACGAAGGATTTTGCCTCAATGCTTCTATCACCAAGGAAAACTGCAATGGCTCTGTTGTTTTCTGCAGCGAGACCTGTGCATTCTGCCTCGTACACTGTAGCATGTGATGCATAAACCTCCTCAAGTTCCGTGAGAAATTCCTCGATGCCAGGCCTGATACAATAAACCTCTGGATAAACAGTTCTCAGATAAATGAGTGAGCTGAAGAATGTTATGGCGTCCACACCGCCCCAGGGAATGCAGGTTATAAAACTTCCCAGGGAGAGCAGGTAACTTTTTGTGAAATTGTCAAATTTAAGGGTTTCAATAAGGTCTCTCGCAGTGCAAGCTCCAATTTTCTCGGGCTCCACTCGGTTCAGCGCAAGAAGGTCAATTGGAGTTTTCAGCCTTGCAGAGAATGGAAGATAGCGGTAGGAGAACAGCTGCCACATGGACACAGGTAATCTATAGGTTCTATGGTTCCTATGAACAAAGAAACCCTTTGTCCTTTGTAGTCTGGAAGAGAGCTGGAGAACCTCTGCAAGCTCAAGAAATGGAGCTGGTGGGCCAATCCAGAGATTTTCTATTTCCCGATACCTCTTTTTCTTCTTTCTCACAAAACCCACATTGAGTCCCTTCTTTGCTAAAAGTGCTGCAGTAATATTGGCTGAAAGAGTGTCTCCAACTACAATCACCTCATGCTCAATCATCAAAGCCCTCCATGTGCAGCCCGGTGGTATCTATCTGGAAAATTTCCTGGTTTGAGTAAGAGAGCGTGTTCAGTGGCATCACTGAAAAGCACCTTCCATCCTCCCCAATACCCCAGAACAGGCTTTGCTCCACAACCTCCCTTCTTTTCTCCCAGAATTTCAGCGTGTGCTGGTAATTCTCAAGGTGTTTGCTGAAGTTCTTGAGATTTCTGGCTAACGCCTGGCTTATGAGTTCTATCTGCACCGAAACCTGCTCTTCTTTTTTTTCTTCCAAATTCACCCTCCCAAAAAGGAAGAGGCCATAACCTTCCGGTATTTCATTCCAAACACTCAGAACTTCGGTATCCAGCATAAAAACAATTCCTCCATAGAGTGCACAGGCACACTCAACGCTCTCTGCACTAACCATTTTCCTGAGAGCACCAACATCCCTTGCAGATGATAACGAATTGAAATACTGGATGCCCAAGGAAATCGCTTCCTCGGATGCATACTTGCTTCTCTGGACCTCAAACTTTTCTCCATCATGCCTCTCAATAACCGTGTAATCTGCCAGAGCAATTCCACACTGGAGCCTCCCGGATAGTACCCTGTAACAACTAGGCACGAAAAGCTTCCTTTGTTTCTTCATTCCCGAATCCTCTTCCAGGACTCCTCAAAAAGTTTTCTGAACTCTGGGTCAAGGGCAATCCTCGGGTCAATCTTCTCAGCGTGCCATGGAGGCGGAAACTCCTCCCATTTCTCAATCCCGTAGTGTTCCGTATACCTCAGAAAAATTTTTCCATTTTCAGTGAGAGCTTTTTCCTTAACAAGCTTCAGCTCCTCATAAAATTCCAGTAACCTCTTGGGTAAACTCTTTCCTTCCTCAATCCCCTTGAGGTTCCCAGCATCCTCCATGTTAAGGATTGTGAGGTAAAGATTCAATGGCTGGAGCTCAACCCTGAACCTGCACACCTTCTTCCCCTCACTTACGCATTCCAGCTCCTCAACACTTGCTGAAAGCCCAAAACATTCAGAGAAAATTCGGTAGAAGAAGTGACTGAGCACAAAGCAGGACTTGGAACCCTTGGGTGCAATGTATATCTGGGGCACAGCATTGTTGGCAACAGCAATAACAAACTTAAAAGGTGTGAACTCTTCAATCTCTATGTCACCAATTCCCATCCTTTTTATGTAGTATCTGAGAAACTCAAACAGCTCAGATTTTTCCTGTTTTTCAAAGAATTTCCGAAGCTCTTTTCTAGGGACCTTCGTTGTGTTAATAAAATACCGCATTTTTGCTTCAAGCACAATACTCATTCCAAACATCTTTGCTGCCTCTGGAAATGTGAAATGGGTTGTTGGCTGTGCCTCAGTTATTGTGGATTTCTCTCTCTCCCTGAGGAATTTTATACCCTTTGGTGTGAGATTGCTTTCCTCATCAATATACCCCTTTTGCCTGAGTGCTGCAAGTGCTTCCTTTATTTCCTCCCCAAAGGTTGCAAGCAAAAATTCCTGGGTCTTCTTGTTTCGCACATTTAGGTAGAGAAGGAGGACAAGGCCTCGCTCAACCTGCGTCAAGGGCTGTTCTACCCTTGTTTTCTTACCACTCAAGACCAGAAGGGCACAGCGTAACGCAGAAATCAGGAGTTCCGGGCCCCGAAGCAGGGCATATCCAGACTCTCCTTTTTTTGTGGAATATCCCACTGCAATGCACCCTTTTCTCACACGCAACTCCTGGGACTCTGGAATTGCACGGATCTCAGTTATGTTCTCTATGGGTATGATGGCATGCTTTTGCTCAAATGTAAATATGAGTTCCTTGCTCGTTAGCGTAAAAATTGTATCAACCCATCCAGTGTCCACATATTCTGGGCTCTCGCAATAGGGAATCACCTCAAGGTTAAGCACTCCCAGTTTTTCCCGCATACTTTTTACCTCTCTTTGGAATAATAGGGAAAACACATCCATGAATTTAAAAATTACCTCTTTCAAATTACAGTTGCCAAAAAGGTTAAATCCAATGGAGATAATGAAGGGAGGCTGTGATTGAATGCAGGCGGTAATCCTAGCTGCAGGATATGGAAAGAGGCTCTGGCCTTTCTCAGAAGAACTTCCAAAGCCAATGTTAGCTGTAGCAAACAAGCCACTTATGGAATATCTCATTGAGGGGCTTGTGTTGAACAACATAAGGGATATTATAATTGTTGTTGGATACAAAAAAGAGCGAATTTTGAGTTATTTCCAGGATGGAAAGAAATGGGGTGTGAATATAAGATATGTGGTCCAGAACCAGCAGCTGGGGACTGCACATGCACTCTATCAGGCAAGAAATCTTGTGCAGGAGGAGTTTCTCGTGCTTCCTGGTGATAACATTGTGCTCCCGCATGCCCTCACGACCATAAAAGAAGTAAAGGGTGATGCTGTACTCCTGACAGAATGTGAGGAACCCTCCGAGTATGGTGTCGCTTATGTTTCAGGTAGAATTCTCAAAACGATTGTGGAAAAGCCAGCAGTGCCTGATTACAATATAATAAGCACTTCAATCTTCAAATTTGCACCAGCCATATTTGACGAAATAGAAAGATGCCTTGCGGTAAGCAGATATGAACTGAGCGATGCCATAAAAGAATATGGTGTGAAGAGAGAGATTGAAGCAGTAACGCTCTCAGGCGTCTGGAAAGATGTAATGTATCCATGGTCAATTGTGGAAGTCAATGGGATGGCTGTTGCACAGATAAGAGAACGGATTGGAGGCTCACTGGACAACAGTGTCCGCATCCATGGGAAGGTGAGCATTGGCGATGATGTTGTGATTCACCCTGGAACATGCATTCATGGACCTGCAATTATTGGTTCTGGCTGTGAAATAGGACCCTCAGTTGTAATTCTTCCCTACACCTCAATTGGGAACAATGTTAGAATTGCACCCTTCTCAATAATTGAAAATACGGTCATTATGGATAATGTTGCAATAGGGCCACACTCAACACTCCAGTCATCTGTAATTGGCGAGGGCACAACTGTGGTTTCTGAACTCAAGGCTTTGAGCGGTGATGCCACAGTTGAGATTGAAGGGAAGATTGTGAAAGTGAGACACATGGGTGGGGTTTTGGGTGCAAGGTGCAATGTGCACCATGGTGTTTACATGAAGCCGGGCACAATTGTTGGCAACGACAGCAAGATCCATCCGAATGCGGTGCTCACCGGCATCATTCCTTCCAGGGCAGTGGTGATGTAGATGTGCGGGATAATTGGATATGTTGGAAGGAATAATTGCATGCCAATCCTCTTTGATATGCTCAAACGTTTGGAGTACAGGGGTTACGATTCAGCAGGCATCTCTGTGGTTTCAGATTCAAATCTCTATATGGTAAAGGACAAGGGCACTGTGGATGCCCTGAAAAATGCCGTGAGGTTTGTGGATTGTGACATCGGAATTGGACATACCCGCTGGGCTACTTGCGGCGCACCGCTAAAACACAATGCACATCCATTTCTGGATTGCAAGAAGGAAATAGCACTTGCCCACAATGGAATAATTGAGAATTACAGGGAGTTGAAGGATGCTTTGATGCGCGAGGGCCATGTGTTTTCCTCGGAAACCGACTCAGAGGTGCTTGTGCACCTGATTGAAAAATATTACACCACAAACAATCTGGTTGATGCTGTGAGGGCCGCGCTGGTACATGTGAAGGGAAGCTATGCGATTGTTGTGCTTGATAGAAAAAACAAAAAAATAGTGGGGGCAAGGCACGAAAGTCCACTTGTGCTTGGCGTCGGTAAAAATGAATTCTTTCTCTCTTCTGACATACCCGGTTTTCTCCAGCACACAAATAGGGTTGTGTATCTTAACGATGATGAAATAGTTGAGATTTCACATGCAGGATATTCTGTATATGATTTCAATGGAAACATACTTCAGAAGGAGGTAAATGAGGTCACATGGACCATTGAGGATGCTGAAAAAGGTGGATTTGAGCATTACATGCTTAAGGAAATCTATGAAATTCCCAGGGCAGTGCAGGACACACTCCGAAGCCGCATAGACGCACGGCTCCTGGAAATTGATTTCAACGCGTTTGAGCGTATCCTCCTTGTAGGGTGTGGCACTTCATACCATGCAGCACTCTTTGGCAAATACCTTTTTGAAAAGTTTCTGAGGGTGCCTACCCATGCCGAGATCTCATCAGAAATCAGAAACTCCACACTGGCAATGTCTGATACCCTTGCTTTTTTCATCACCCAAAGTGGTGAGACTGCGGATACCCTTGCTGCAGCAAGAAATTTGAGAAAGCTGGGAGCCACAACCTGTGCAATTACGAATGTAGTTGGAAGTTCCATAACAAGAGAGACAGATGCGGTATTCTACACCCATGCAGGGCCAGAAATAAGTGTTGCAGCTACAAAAACATTTGTTTCCCAAATCACAGCACTCTACATGCTTGCGTTGGATATTGGCGATGTCAGAGGTGAAATTTCTGCAAGTGCAAGAACTGACCTGAGAAATGCACTGAGAGTTCTTCCCTCAGAACTTCAGAAGATTCTTGACAATGCTGAGCCAATAAAAAATGTGAGTAAAGAGCTTGCAAAATATGAAAATGCCTTTTACATAGGCAGGGGGTACAATTTTCCAATTGCTTTGGAGGGTGCACTCAAACTGAAGGAGATTTCTTACATTCACGCAGAGGGGTATCCTGCTGGAGAGCTGAAGCACGGGCCACTAGCCCTTCTCTGCGAGAAGGTGCCAGTAGTGGCAATTGCCACCTACGACGAGCTTTATTCTAAGATGATTGGAAACATAGCCGAAGTGAAGGCCAGAAACTCACCCGTCATACTCTTCTGCACAGAAAACCACGAGGAAGCAAAGGAACTTGCGGACTTTGTTGTTGAAATTCCAGAAAATCACCAGATAATCACACCCGCACTTACAGTAACTGCACTCCAGTTAATGGCATACTTTGTTGCGAGGGAGCGGAACTGTCCAATTGATAAACCGAGAAATCTGGCAAAGAGCGTTACTGTGGAGTGATTTTCCCTTATGCAAATGTTTATATATTTATTCGCATATGAGTAATATATGAGAAGAAGGTGCAGGGGCAGACCCAGGTGCCCGAGATTTATCGGAATCCAGCCAACCACAAAATACTTCCTGCCATTACCCGCAGAGCACGAGCCAGAAATTGTACCTTTGAGTTTAGAGGAACTGGAGACGGTTCGCCTTGTAGATTTAGAGGAACTGGAGCAGGAGACAGCAGCCCAGCGAATGGGCATATCCCGGAAAGCATTCTGGATTGACTTGCAAAATGCAAGGAAAAAAATCGCAGATGCACTGGTTAACGGAAAGGGAATAGAGATTGTAGATGGAAACCCGGAAGGGCATGCCCCTGTGCTAGAGGAAGAAACAAAGGAGGTGAAAGAAATGTATGGAAGAGGTGGATGGAACCAACAGTGGCCTGGAAGAGGACCGTTCAGTCACTTGCCCCCATGGCAGCGACCGGGATGGCTTTACGGAAAGTGTGCGTGCTGGTGGTGGCATATGCATCCTTCAGGTAGCTCTCCAGATACACCAATGCCTGCACTCTCCGAGAAGGAGGAAGAATTAATTCTCAAACAACGCCTGGCAATCCTTGAGAAGGAAGTTGAACGAATAAAAGCAAGGCTTGCAGAGCTACAGAAATAATTTTTTCTTTTCATTATTTTTTGAGGTGAAAAAATGAAAGTGTGCATACCTACAATGGGAAATAGCGGCCTGGATGAGGTGATTTCTCCTCATTTTGGAAGAGCTCCGACATACACAATTGTGAACACAGAGACAATGGAAGTGAAGGTTATGGAGAACAAGAGTGAGCACATGGGCGGCAAAGGAACACCCCCTATGCAGCTCCAGAGGGAGGGCGTGGATGTACTGCTTTGTTCTGGCATCGGTCCGAGAGCAATTGGGGTCTTTGAGGAGATGGGAATTCAGGTATTTGTCGGTATCAATACTGGTGCGAAGGTGAGAGAAGTACTGGAACAGTGGAAGGCTGGACAGCTCGTGAAGGCAACCCCTGAGCATGGCTGCAGAGAGCACAGACATTAGGGAACGATGTCTATCAACAAAAAGACATTACTCCAGAAAAAATTGCAGGAATTCTCTAATAGCCAGGCAGGTACGTAAATTGGAAAAGTGAACCTTTAAATACAAGTTGTGATATAACTTATTCTTGCTCATTTGTGATGCACCCTTGGATGAAAATCCAAGGGGAAGATGGTGAAGACGAGTAATTCGTCAATGACACCGCTCATAGGCATATGGGACTGGACTGTTGGCAGATGTGTCGCTTGCTGCTGACTCCGCCACTTGGGGGATGGCTCGGCTTGTCCACCGAAGAAGGGCGTGCCAAGCTGCGATAAGCCCGGGGTAGGCGCATGGAGCCTTTGATCCCGGGATGCCTGAATGGGACTTCCTGCCGAAAGGCGGTCAGTAATGACCGGGAACCCCCCGAAGTAAAGCATTCTAGTAGGGGGAGGAAAAGAAACCAACAGGGATTCCCTTAGTAAAGGCGATCGAAAAGGGAAGAGAGCAAACCGAATCCGCCCAGAAATGGAGCGGAGATGTGGAGTTTGGACCTCCGTACTTCTTCGCTTCCTGACCCGAAGTTCCCTGGAACGGGACGCCATAGAGGGTGATAGCCCTGTAGGGGAAGGGAAGAAAGAAGATTGGAGGTATCCAGAGTACCATGCGTTGGATATCGCGTGGGAATACGGGAGGCACAAACTTCCAACTCTAAATATGTGACAAGTCCGATAGTGGATATAGTAGTGTGAACGAACGCTGAAAAGCACCCTTGACGGGGAGTGAAAAGAGCCTGAAACCAGGTGGCTATAAGCCGAGACGGCGGAAAAGCGTAATGCACCGTCGTCACGTCCGTGCTGAAAAACGGGCCAGGGAGTTCCGATCAGCGGCGAGGTTAAGCAGGTTAACTGCGTAGCCGGAGCGAAAGCAAAAGTCCGCAACCCGCAAGGGTGAGGGACTGGGTGCGTTCGCCCGGAGTCGCTGGTGGGAGACCCGAAGCCGGCAGATCTATCCCTGGGTAGGTTGAAGCCCTCCGAAAGGGGGGTGGAGGACCGAACCGGTGCTGACGTGCAAATCGTTCGGATGACCTGGGGATAGGGGTGAAAGGCCAATCTAGGCCGGGAATGGCTGGTTCCCCCCGAAACTACTCGCAGGTAGACCCCGCCAGAGAGCGTTCGTGATGTAGAGTTACTGATTAGGTGCTTAGGGCTCGAAAGGGCTCGGCATCTCGTCAAACTCCGAAGTTGCGAACCTCGTAGAAGGCGGGAGTGAGGACTACAGGGGTAAGCCCGTGGTGCGAAAGGGAATGCAACCCAGCCCCGAGTTAAGGTCCCCAAATACTGGCTAAGTGTTATGAGAAAGGGCGTCCCATGACTAAGACAACTGGGAGGTTGGCTTAGAAGCAGCCATCCTTTAAAGAGTGCGTAACAGCTCACCAGTCGAGTCATGGGGCCCCGAAAATGAACGGGGCTAAAGCCAGTTACCGATACTCGGGAGCACCGAAGAGGTGATCTGGTAGGGGGGTGTCGAGTGTGGGTAGAAGTAAGGGCGTGAGCTCTTATGGACCGCACTCGAATACGGATCCTGGGAGGAGTAGCAGCAAAGAGGGGTGAGAACCCCCTCCGCCGAAGGGGCAAGGGTTCCTCGACAATGTCCGTCAGTCGAGGGTTAGTCGGTCCTAAGGATGCGCTTAATCGCAGCATCCGAAAGGGAAGCAGGTTAATATTCCTGCACTGCAGGGTTAAAGCCCTATACCTGACGCATCGCGGTAGTCCAAGCATCCTTGCCAGGATGTCTAAGCGTATTAAAGGCGGGGAGTGCCGTAATGGCGAGAACCGCCCCAAAGCGTGATGGGGTCCCCGTTGGGGGACTTTGGATGATCCGTGGTGCCAGTGAAAAGGGTATAGGGGCAACCTGCAACCGTACCTAGAACTGACACAGGTGCCCCTGGGTGAGAAGCCCAAGGCGTGTCGGCGAGAATCCGAGCGAGGGAATTCGGCAAATTGGCCCCGTAACTTCGGGAGAAGGGGTGCCAGCCTAGAGATAGGCTGGTCGCAGTGACAAGGGCGCTCCGACTGTTTAATAAAAACATAGATGGCCGCAAGACCGAAAAGGTTCTGTATGGCCGTTGAAGCCTGCCCAGTGCCGGTATCTGAAAGCCCGGTTCAACGGGAAGAAGGACCGGTAAACGGCGGGGGTAACTATGACCCTCTTAAGGTAGCGTAATACCTTGCCGCTTAATTGGCGGCTTGCATGAAGGCCCAACGAGGGTCCCACTGTCCCCGGG
>JAWACX010000016.1:0-16230 GCA_038896575.1 Thermoplasmata archaeon | reverse complement strand
ACACAGGAGTTACTGGTCATGAGGCATCATTATATCTGGCAGTGATAAGGTCTCCATGAGTTACCTGAAGGACACCGTTGGCATTTGTGGGAGAAATCTGTAAAGTTCCTGTGAAAATATGAGAGCCTGGGGAAAGCTCTGAGAGCACCACAGTCTCACCGCTCGGCTCACTCGTGGAATTCACAACCACACTCACAGTGCCCGAGGCATCAGGGTCAACAACCTTCAAGTTTATCACCCCATTTACTGGATACCAGTACTTATCCATGTGCACTTCGCCCTGGACATCGCTGAGTGCACCTGTGACCACCAAAGCAAAATCCTGGGGTCCCATTGGCACATTCGCTGCTGTAATTCTCACTCTGTAGAGTCCAGTTTGAGGGGTGTTGAAATAGACACACTCCTCCACATTGGTGTTATCAGGGCTCCCTCCAGTTGTTGATTGACCGCCAGAAAATACATTTCCGAGGTATTGGGTGTTATCAGGGGCAGTTACTACCAGATTGAGGTCGTTCACTATGTCTTTTGCTGCAGCAGCATCACCTGGATAATCAGTCCAGACAAGGGTGAAGCGGAGGGGGACAGAAGAACTGCTCACATAATAGGTGTACTCGATGCTATCCCCTGTGAGGAGACCTCCTCTGAAATCAACGATGCGCAATCTCTCGGCATCTCCAGCAAAATACAATGCCTTGTCCAGATTTATCCTGCCCCAGCCGATATTATTATCCGGGATTGTATATGTGCTAAAGCTCACTCCACTGTTGATTAATGTAGCTTTTATCAGGGCTCCAGAAGGAACAAATCCGTTTGCAGGAATCTTTGTTCCTGCGGGATACCAGCCCTCCGTATAATACTGTCTCACAAGTGCTGCACCACCTGCTGTTGTGGGTGTAGCCATAGAGGTGCCGCTCATTGAGGCATAACCAGAATTGTTTGTATTCTTCAGCCCGTCTGAACTTACAGAGTAAATTGAAACACCGGGTGCACACACTGTTGGCTTCAGTCTTCCATCAGCAGTTGGACCCCTGCTTGAAAAAGATGCCAGGCTACTACCATCCCTGGCAGTCGCACCAACGGTCACAATGTTCTTGGCTGTGCCCGGGCTTCCGACAGTATTTGGGCTAGAACCACTATTTCCTGCTGCAAAGAATATCAACATGTCCTTGTGATACCACATAAACTCATCTGCCTGCATTGCCTCAGTTGTGTAATCATTGGAAGAGGAACCCCAGGAATTCGAGTGAAGCCTTGCCCCATCATTGTAGGCCCAGAGGAAGAGTTCGTTAAGGTCCAGTGGAAGCATAAGGGCATCTCCCTGAGCAGTAGCATAACCAATATCTGTGAAAGAAATCTTTGCACTGGGAGCCATACCCCTGCCGTTTGCATTAGTGCCTCCCACATAGGAATTGTTTCCTGCAAGTGTGCCTGCAACATGTGAGCCATGACCCGAGGTTGGATAGGAGTTAGCGGTGTCGTAATCATCCGCAAACACATGATAATTCACAATCTTTCTATGCTGGAGGTCTGGCGGCAGGGAACCTGGTGGATTACTGTATTGGACCTGGTAATGGTCCGGGTCACGAAATGCCTCATGGTCCCAGTCAATCCCGGTATCGCTTTCACCAATTATCTGCCCATCTCCATAAAGCCCGTGATTCCAGAGCGGAGTGTTCCCGCTTGTGCCGGACTGAATCACACCTGCCGCGACCGAGTTATCTATTCTCATTTCCGTGGCTTTTTCTATCCATCTTACCTCTGGCAGGAACGCTATTTTCTCTGCAAGTTTTGAGCTCATCTCAGCTACTATGATACCCCCATTTCCGTACATTGTGCGTGCAACATCTTTCACAATGCCTCCGCTCTTTCTAATTGCCATAGCCACGCCATAGGCGTTGTCAAATACAAGAATTTTCAGTTTTTGTGTAGGGGCAGTGTACACACTGTTATCTATCTTGTAATAGGGCTGATAAATCCCATACCATTTTACAAATGGAAGCTTTGAAATTTCTTGGAGCTGGGAAAATGTTGCCTTTACAAGGTAGGCGTTGTTGGGAATGTAAGAAAGAATCTCGCAGTGTCTAGAAAGCTGCGCCTTCCAGTTTTCTTTTATTGCCCCTTTCATCTGGACAATGTACATTCCCTCAACCCATTCAGGATAGGATGTCATTCTCAGATTGCCTGGTATCTCAGGTTCTCCTGCAGAAGTGGAAAAAATGATCTTCTTCAGAAGAATCTGGTCACTCAAATTTCCATTGGCAGGAGTTTCGTTCGGCATCACTTTTTGCGCGGGCGTCACACAAGCAATCAACGAAGCCATCACCAGTAAGGTCACCACACTCAGGATTTCTATTCTAGTCCTCCCCTTTTTCATACTTTCACCGATTCCCCTGATGATTTGGGTCTATTTATACTTATCTGGTTTGGGGGCAGGAAAAGATATATAGAGGAACTAGTTATGAGGGTGAGAACAGGAATTACTGAGGTATGGCTATGGCTGAAAAAATGAACGCGAAGCAGAAGTTATCAGATAGAGCGATAGTGTGGTGTGCACAGCATGGAACTACAGTGCTTTACCTGGCGACAATATTCTTCCTCGGATTGCTGATGAGGGTGTACTTTGCGACCGAACTTATCACCCAGCATGGTCCTCTCTACCTCTACTCAGGGGGTTCGGACTCCTACTATCACTCCAGAGTAATTGAATACATAGTTGCCAACAAACACCATCTTGTCCTAGATACCCTGTTGAACTATCCAACAGGTGCAATCAACCCGAGGGCTCCATTGTTTGACTGGATGGTAGCTATACTCGGTACTTGCCTTGCTCCATTATTTGGTGGAGATGCAGTCCTTGCTGCCGCCTATGTCCTGGTTTACATTGCACCGGTCTGGGGCTCCCTTTGCATCTTTCCGCTCTACTTTCTTACCAAGGACATTTTTGGAAGAAAAACTGCACTACTTGCTGTATTTTTCCTCACATTCATGGAGGCACAGGTGGAGCGGAGCATTGCAACCTTCGGAAACTATCTCCCATTCTATTTGTTCATGGTCCTTACAACCCTTTTCTTCTATACCCGCACCATAAAAATTGTTGGCACTCACAGATGGGTGACCTCCTGGAAAAACTTGCAGGAAATCAGGAAAGGATTGAAGGCCTTCTTCAGAAACGAGAGGAGGGCGCTGCTCTACAGTGGAATGACAGGCATAGCCTTTGGTGCTACCTCCATGGCATGGCAGGGTTTCACATACATGGAGGCAATTTTACTCATCTACCTTTTTGCCCAGATCCTTTTAAACCATATCCGAAAGGTGGACTCAACCGGGATATACATTGTGACGATGGTTGCAATGGGCATTGGCTTCCTCCTGGCGTTCCCATACTACTATGGAGACAAGCTCATTCCAATCTGGTTTGATGTGCCTGTTTACCTCTACCTCGGAGCTGCAGTGCTCGGGTTTATTTTTGTGGCAACTAGAGATATTCCATGGCTCATCGTATTCCCGGCTATAGGTGGTCTCCTCGGAATTGTAGCTCTCGCTATATACTTAATAAGCCCTGGTTACTTTGAACTAATAATCTCAGGTCAGGGTTACTTTGTTAAAACAAAGGTATATTCTACTGTTGCAGAGGCCCAGGCCCCGGACCTTAGCAGGGTGGTGCTGGCATTTGGTGCGGCAACCACTTTTCTTGCTCTTCTGGGCCTGGGATATCTCCTCTATAAAACCTACAAATCCTGGAGAACAGATTATGTTTTCTTCGCAACATTCAGCGTAATGTCTGTCTATCTTGCAGCAAGTGCAGGAAAGTTTACATTCGTGGGCTCCCCGATGTTCTCTGTGCTTTCAGCCTGGTTTGTTATTCTCCTCCTGAATATTGCCAATTTTGCAGAGATGCGAAAGACCTTTGCAGGGACAATCGGTGGCGGGCTCTGGAATGCCCTGAAAAAGAGTGTGAAGGTGACTCATGTGATTGTTGTCCTCTTCCTGGCATTCATTGTAATCTTCCCGAACATCTGGTTTGCTATTGACGCCTCCATACCTTATGAGACAAAGCGAAAGTTTGACAAGCAGATTTACGAAGCAATGCCAGATTTTGCAAAACCTACAGATTATGATAGAATAAATGGCTCCTACAAATACTTTGGTGCCTTTGGATTCTCTGTTCCTCTACCCTCCTCTTACTGGCCTGATGCCTACAAATGGCTTGCAAGACAGGATACAGATGAACCGCCAGAAAAAAGACCAGCATTTTTGAGCTGGTGGGACTATGGTTTCGAGGCCGTGGATGTAGGACACCATCCAACTGTTGCAGATAACTTCCAGAACGGAATTCCAGTTGCAGGAAATTTCCTGATGGCCCAGAATGAAAGCCATGGGCTCTCCCTCCTGATTGCCCACCTTCTCTATGCGTGGTATTATAAGGACAGAAGTAAATCCGAGGAAATCTTGAAAGCAATTGAGGGGGCTGGAGTTAACATAGGCCCTGTGAAGTCAAGGCTGGAAGACCCAAAAGGGACAGTGAAAATTGTGTTAGAAAACCCAACAGTGTTTGGGCATAGGTCGCCTGACCTGAATATCCACAATGCATACTATACCTGGATGTCCGTGTATCTGCTCAGCAATTTGAATCTGAGACAGCTGGCAGAACTTTACAATGTGGTGATGGAAATCACAGGGAACAGAATATATTACTTTGCAGTTGATGCAAGGCTATTCCCATTCTCCGGGACAAACACAGGAATTTTCTACGCACCTGCAAAACTCTCAGACCAGAGAATGAAAGGCAGGGGAGAATCCGTGCCCTATGATTTCTATAATTTGAAGGCAATCAGTGAGTACGGGGGAGAGTATGAACTTGATGAGGTGCCTGCAGGAGTGAGAATTGTGAACTATAAGATTGAATACAAGGATATGTTTTACAATTCCCTGCTTTACAGAATCTATGTGGGCTACAGTGGAAAGGACCTGGGAATGGGAGATGGAATTCCTGCATTAACCTCTGGTTTTGAGAATTACCAGAGAATGCCTGGCTGGAACATGACGCATTTCCGTGTTGTTTATCTCACAGCATACTGGAACCCCTACAAGGATTATCAGAACCACAGCGATGCCTGGAGAGCAATAAATTATGATGAGGCATACCAGAAGCAGTTGAAGGATGAAGGAGTGGTGGACCTGAATTCAAGGACAAGCATCGGGCAGAGCGTGGCTATAATAAAGTATTTCCCTGGTGCTTATTTCAATGGAACATTGAAATTACCGGATGGAAAGCCCGCAAAAGGTTTCAGGGTTACAGTGCAGGATGAATATGGCATTCCTCACATGAGCGTTATCACGGGAGATGATGGCAAATACAACCTTATTCTTCCCTTCGGGAACATAAGCATCCTTGTGACCACAGGCGGAGAACTCAACAAGCAGTCAATGACAGAAAGAATTCAGGTAGCGAGGCTTACACTAAATGTTTCACAGGAAGCAGCTTACAGAAAGAATGTTGACAGGGACAGGGACGGAGTGTGGGACTACATCATAAACCGCAACATTGAAATCTCACCTGCAACAATCAAGGGTACGGTATACTGGGATCAGGACAGCAGCGGGAGCTACACCTCAAGCAGTGATAGAGTGATACCAAATGCCAAAGTAGTCCTTGTGAGGAATGAGACCGACGAAACATACAATGTCACCACGGATGCAAGCGGAACCTATATCATAAATAACATTCCACCTGGCAGTTACAATATTTCTGCGATTGTGGGTTCCTATCAGACCATCCAGCAGAGCACGGAGGGAAAGCCAAACGAGGAGGTGACCCTGGACATCGGAATTCAGCCAGGCAAAATAGAGGGAAATGTTTCTTTGGGTGATACCAAGATGGGAAATGTGACCGTTGTTTTGAGGGCGGAGAATGGAAACATCTCCATGAGCACAACAAATGAAAGTGGTGAATTTAATTTTGAGATGCTTCTGCCAGGAAATTACACCTTATATGTGGAGGGCCCAAGCTATGTTTCTGAAAAAAGAGAGATTACCCTCAGCCAGGGAGAACGCTCTACCCAGGAACTCCAGATTTACAAGGCGGCTAGGGTAAAGGGAAAGCTGAAACTGGGCCATGGAGCAGGAAGCTATGCCACCGTGAAGTTTGTCAATCTTGATAACAGGAAATTGGGTGCCACAATAACAGCGGATGCCAACGGGGAGCTCAATCTTTCTCTTCCATCTGGCTTCATGTATTCTGTCTCCGCTCTTGTGATAAAAGGAGATGAAAGATATGTTCAGTTCACAAGCTTCATCCTTGATGAGGACAAGGAGATTACTCTCTCACTCCAGAAGGCTGTGAAGGTTTACGGGCAGGTGATTGCAAAACCAACAAATGAAACAATGTATGGTTACACTATGCAGGTTGACAGGGGAAACGAAAAGCTGTGGTTCTCTACAAACTACACGGGCCACTATGAAATCTATCTCCCGCCAGGCACCTATGAATTCAAGAATCTGGCCTGGATTACTGGTGTGAACTGGACATACATTGAAAAACGGACAATTTCCGGGGATACAGCATGGGACATCGCACTTGTTGAAGGCGATGCCTACAATGGAAGGGTTTACTATGATGCAAACGAAAACGGGGCCTATGATGCAGGCGAGGAAATCGCAAATGCGAGGGTATTCCTTACAGATGAGGAAGGAAAGAGTGTTTACACAAAATCTGGCGAGGACGGAATGTTCAGAGCAAACTTGCCAAAGGAAAAGAGCTATGCAATGCGTGTGCTTGCAGCAGAATACAACCCTGTTTATTTCCCACCAAAGAAATTTGCTGACCTCCCGGGTGAGATTCCTCTCGTCCCTGTAAATCTCACGATTAAAGGAACAATCAACATACTCAACTTTGCTCAGGAAAACATCTCAGTGGTGTTTAGTGGTGGTATAGGAAACAGGAGTTACTCTGTTAACGCAACCCAGAGCACGAACTTTACTCTCACTGTAACACCAGGGAATTACACAGTTCGCATTGGGTACCATGAGGAAGGAAACGATACAAGATATACGCTTACAGGAGATACTGAGTTTACCACGAGTCAGAAGAGGGAACTCAATATTACCATAAGAAAGGAAGTTAACATAACTGCAAATGTCTCACTCTCTGATGGCACCACAATTAATGCTGTTGTGAGATTCTTCAATCACACTTTTGGAATAACTGTGGATTCTACAGCTGACGAACTCAGGGATGGAGAATTTTTGCCTATTGGAGAATGGACAGTGGAGTGCATAGGAGAAAGGGGAGAAGAACATTTTGCTGCAATAACCCAGATAGAGGTCACGAAACCCTCTCAGTTTACCTTTACCCTCTTCCCAGCACACAGAATTAATTTGCGAGTTGAACATAATGGCGAGGGCGTCAGGTATATCCCGGTAATGGCCACAATTGATGAAATCACACTCCAGAAAACCACAGACATAGGTGGAAACGCAGAGTTCACCGTGCCTGCAAACAAAACTGTAAAATTCTGGGTAGATTGTAACACAACTGAGACTGTTGCTGAGCTAAATAGAACTGTGCACTATGAGGGGAACAACACAACAACAGTGGATGGAGATAAAACTGTGAGGGTTGAGGTGATAAAGGAGATACGAAGCGGTCTAGTTGCCGGGAATGTCGTTTACGAGGGACAGAGATTGCTTGCCGGTTATGTGGAATTTGTTTCTGAAATGACTGGACAAAAATATACTGCAGAGATAGTGAACAGCAGTTTCAGGATTGAACTTCCCGCGGACACCTATAATATCTATGCCTATGCCAAGGACTACGCAATGGAATATGTTAACACCACCAGGTTCCTGATGAAGGAGATGCCTGAAAACCAACTTACAATCTCCCTTGTAAAGGGCTACCGGGTAAATGTCAACATTGCTACAAACGCGAGCGGAGAAAAGACACTGAGAATAACCTCGGCAGACTGGAAGTACGACATTTCTACCCCTGCCTCTGCGCTCTCTCTTCTTTTGCCAGGTGGTGAATACAAGTTCAGGGGTTCGTATTTTGGCTATGAAAACGGAATGAGAGTGGAGTATGCTGAGGAAAAAACCGTGAACATCTACAACACCACAACTGCAGTTTACCTCCAGCCAGAGAAAGTGGTTATCCGTGCAATTGAGGTAAGTTGGAACGAGATAGAACATGCTGTTATGAAACAGAATGAGACCAGGGTTTTCAGCCTGATTTTGAGAAACAACGGAAATGTTGAGGACAAGATTACCCTTACAGGTGCACCTGCAGACTGGAAGTTCAACTTTAGCGAGACAAACATCCTTCTTGGCTACGGTCCAGGCAACAACACAAGGAGAATAGAGGTTTATGTAACAACTCCAGTGGATGCAAAGGTAAACCATCCACCAGTGATAATCACCGCACTCTCAATGTTTAACTCCTCTGTTTCCTCCTCCACACAGATCAGAATTGAGGTTCAGGATAACAGGTCCTGTTCATTCCTTGAGGCAACCAACTACAAGTTTGAGAATGGCTCCCTTGCGTTTGACTTCCAGGTGAAGAATACTGGAAACACGCCAGATACATTTGCGTTAAAGATAATCAATGATAGAGAGATTGCAGCACTTGGCTGGACACCTAAAATCTATGTTGGAGAGAGAGAAGTCACAAATACGAGTGAGATTGAACCGGGGTCAACAACAACACTGACACTCAAGCTCATTCCAGGTGAGAATGCAGTACCGATAGCAAGCAGAGTTGCAGTAAAGCTTTATGCAATCTCAGAGACGAAAAAAGGAGAGATAGCAACAGTGGAGTACAGCATCCCGGTCTCAGTGTTCACAATAAATCCAGACGAGTTTTCAGCTGGAGGAGAACGCATCTCAATGAAGCCAGAGACCTTTGATTACTCCCCGTACATCTGGGCAACTGCAATCATAATAATTCTGCTCCTCGGAATTCTGGTTTACTACAGATGGGGGGTGGTAAGGTGAGGACTGCACCAGCAATCGCTGCTTCTCTGATTTTGAGTGCCCTTCTTCTCAATTCTGCTCTTATTTGTTCCACAGATGCCCAGAACTATGAGCCAGTGCGGGTTCTCATTTCTGGTCCAGATACTGCGGCAGTTAAGGAAGTAAGGACATACTACATCAACATCACAGGCGGACCCGGGAGCCAGGGAGGAAATTATTCCTATAAGGCGGTTGTAAAGGGAGAAGACACAACTGGTGCCTATGTGACTCCTGCTGAAGGAAATAATACGGATGGGCATTTTGAGGTGAATGTGACGATGCCAGAGAAAGCCCAGCGGATTATTCTTCAGGTGAATGCTACCTCCACATATGAAAATACAAGCAAATGGGTGATAAAGGAGTTTCCAATAGAAGTTGTAAACCCATACACATTCAAAGCCACAATAAAGAACAGCGGAAACATTGATGTTTATGGATGCCAGATTGAAGTGTTTATAGATGGCGTGAAGGTTACAGAGTTCAGAGTGGATATCCCAAAGAATTCCACCTATACCATTGAGTACAACTACACGGGTAAAATTGAACAGACTGGATGGCACACAGCAAAGTTTGTAATAAAGAATGGGTATGGCATGGTGCAGTTTGAGAATGGCACAGAGGAGTTTTCATTTTCATTTTACAAGGCACCTCCTCCATTACCAAAATGGCTCCCCCTTGCCATTGCCCTGATTCTGATCCCTGTGGTAAGTATTATAATCCTCCTCCTATTAGGAAGGAGAAAAAGAAGGAAGTGGTAAAGAATGGCAGAAGCTACATGCGTTTCCTGCGGAACCCCATGGCTCAGGAAAGGCGCTGTGAGATTCAAGTGTCCCTCATGCGGGAAAGTTGATATCTGGCGATGTGAGGAATGCAGAAACCAGAGCAGGGCTTACACCTGCAAAGAATGTGGTTTTACTGGACCATGAGGTGAAAAAATGGGAAATGTTTCAGTGATCTATCGGCTCCTTCCTGAGAATGTAGATATAGACATCGAAAAGATAATGGAAGAGGTAAGGAATGTGTTGCCCAATGATGTTTCAGTGAGGGGCATGCAGGTGAAGGATGTAGCCTTTGGATTGAAAGAGGTTATTGTAGCCGTGTTGATGAAGGATGAGGGCGGTAAGAGCGAGGAAGTTGAGAAGGCCCTGAGTTCAATCCCTGGCGTTGGCTCCGTAGATGTGCTTGACCTTACCCTGGTATGAGGTGAGATGATGGGCAGGATCAGGCAGACCTATATAAAAAGGGTGGCCATTGAGCTTATTTCCAAGTATGGAGACCAGTTCACAGGCGATTTTTATGAAAACAGAGAAAAAGTAAAACAATTAACAGACCTAGTGGTAAAAGAGGGAGACAAGGAGAAGATTCTCTATAAACAGATGTTAAATAGAATTGCGGGATATGTAACGAGATACAAAAAGAGGAAGAGGCACAGCATCCTCGGGTAATCCTTACTCTTTTCTTCTTAGCATAAGTGTGCTTCCTGCAATTGTAAGGGCAGCAAAACCAATGAGAACGCAGATTTCAAACCAGACATCACCAAGGCCCAGTCCTCGAACCATTATTGTGCGCTGGGCATCTATGCCGTACTTCAGGGGAACGAAGTAGGAGAGGGGCTGGAGCACTGCTGGAATTGACTCAACGGGCCAGAACAAGCCAGAAAGGAGAATAGAAGGGAAGATAATAAAAGGAATGAACTGTATCGCCTGAAGTTCGTTTTTGGCACCACAGGACAGGAGAATTCCGAGCCCCTGATGCCCTACTCCAATGATGAAAAATACTGTGAAGGCAAGGAAAACATTTCCCTTGATTGTGATTCCAAAGAGAAGAATTCCAGTGCAAAGGATTACGCAACTCTGAAGGAGACAGAGAATTCCAAATGCCAGGGCATATCCAAGTACAACCTCCTCTGCTCTTGCAGGGCTAGCCATGATTCTCTGCAGGGTTCCATTTCTCCGCTCATTAACGAAAAGAATTATTGTGAGGATTGTGGTGACAATCATCACAGCAAATGACATAACTCCTGGTGCAAAATAATCTATGAATTTCGTGTTCTCACTTCCGTAAATGTAATTTGTTCCAATACTCACGGCACTCTTTTGAGTGAAGTTCTGACCTGGAAGCGATTCCACCGCTTTTTTTACCGCTTCTCCCAGTTTAGAAAGCACTGCTGCAGTTATTGTCGGGTTTGAACCATCCAGGTAAACAATTATCTTTGAGCCATTTCCTGAACCAAGAAGAGCGGCCAGAAATTCATTTGTAAAATTTTCCGGGATGTAGATTAATGCCCAGACCTCTCTTTTTTCTACTGCTGTTCTTGCCGTATCCAGGTCACTCTCATTCCTGATATTCAGGACAGCCTTGTCCAGATTTTCAAAAATCGCCGCAGAAAGGTTAAATTCTTTTGGGAAAAATGGAGAAGTCTGTGCATTCCCTGTATCCTTGGTTACAAAGAGCACATTTACATTGTGCACCTCTCCAGAAAAAGTGTAGCCGAAGATTAGTATCATTAGCAATGGCACTGCAAGAACAAACGCAAATGTTCGCTTATCATGCCTGAACTGGAAGAGGGCCCGCTTTGTAAACGCAAGCACACGCCTTACCTTCATTTTTCCCTCCCCCTTGCAAAATGGAGAAACACTTCCTCGAGTCTGCTGGCCCCTATTTCCTTTTTGAGTTTTTCTGGCTCCCCTTCTGCAATCAATCTTCCATTTCTCATAAGCCCTACAAGAGTGCACTGTTCTGCCTCGTCCATGTAATGGGTTGTGAGCAGAATCGTGGTCCCTTTTTTCCTGAGTTTGTAAAAATACTCCCAGAAGGAAACACGGAGCTCAGGGTCAACACCAACTGTCGGTTCGTCAAGGAACAAAATTTCTGGCTCATGAATCAGTGCACAGGCAAGGCTTAGCCTGTGACGCATCCCTCCACTCAGTTCCGTTACCATTGCCTCACTCCATTTTGAAAGATTCACAAATTCCAGCAATTCTGCCTCTCGCCTCAAAATTTCTTTTTTCTCCAGCCCGTAAATCTCGCCGAAAAGGAGGAGATTCTCATGAACCGTGTTGTCCAGATAAAGAGCAGTTTCCTGGGGCATGTAGCCCACCCTCTCCTTATTTTTCCCTAAGCCAACATCTGTTCCAAGAACATAGGCCTTTCCCTCTGTTGGTTTCATTATCCCATTAAGAATTTTCACAAGCGTGGTCTTACCGGCACCGTTGGGTCCAAGTAAACCATAGATTTCACCTGCCTTAACCCTAAAACTCACATCGTCCAGTGCCACAAAATTCCCGAATTTCTTCGTCAAATTTTCCGCTCTAATCACAAATTCCATGAGAGGAGATAGAAAAACATGGATATATCTGTTTGGGAGTGAAACATTATTATAGCCGAGAGAATTCAACATCCATGGATTGGCTCACTGCAGTGGTTCTCGGAATAATCCAGGGCATCACGGAATGGCTGCCAATAAGCAGTTCAGGGCATTTCATCGTAGCCCAGCATCTGCTCGGTGAAGAAATCCCATTCAGTTTCAATATTGGCCTCCATTTCGCAACAATGCTTGTCCTCATAATCTTTTTCCGCAGGGAAATTTTAGGGGTTTTAAAAGCGCTCAAGGAAATTTTTTTAGATGTAGCCCATGGCATCAGCGTCAAAAAGGCAGTTACTGTTAAGCCAGAAAGAAAGTATTCCGCCCTTGTTCTCATTTCGGTAATTCCTACAGGAGTTATAGGGCTTATTGTGGACCTCTACATCATTGACCTTTACATAAAAACACTCCTGCCTGTGGGAATTGCCTTCATAATCCAGGGGTTTCTGAATCTTTCCACGAAATTTGGAAAAGAATGGAAGGAGAGAGGGGAAATAGGGCTTAAGGATGCCCTTGCCATAGGAACCATGCAGGGCCTGGCAACATTCTCAGGCCTTTCAAGGTCAGGCTCCACAATAGCTACTGGTGTGGCAAGGGGGATAAGGCGTGAGGAAGCTGCCAGGTTTAGTTTCCTTATCAGTTTACCTGCCTTTATCGGTGCTGCAATTATTGAGAGCCGCGAAATGGCAGGGATAGGCGGGACCATTGACCTTCAGTTAATGCTGATAGGCGGCTGCACCTCTTTTATTGTTGGCCTAATTTCCCTTAAACTCCTAATGTGGGTTCTCAGGGGAAAAAAATTTCATCTCTTCAGCCTCTACTCTTTCACCTTTGCAGCATTTGTGCTCTTCCTCTACTTCCTCTCATTCTGATTTTGCAATTTCCTGTGCCTTCTTCCTAAATCTTTCAGCCAGGTAAGTGTTGTTCAGTTTCTCAAAGATTGCCCTTGCTTTTTCCAGATAGGTAATCCCAATTCCCGGCTCTCCTTTATCAATGTGCATCTGGGCAATGTAAACATATGCCCATGCCAGGTTGAATTCAAGCCCGAGTTCCTGGAGAATGGTAATTGCATTTGAGAAACTGTGTTTCGCAAGGTCCCAGTTTCGTTTTGCGGCATGGAATTTTCCAAAAATTGAATAAAGGATTCCAAGTGCATATTTGTTCTCAAGTTTTGTGATCAACTTCATTCCTTCCTCCAGTAGTTTCTCAGCCTCGTCTAGTTTTGAAAGGTTGATTGAGCAACTGCCCAGGTTTATCAACCCATAACTGTATATGAGCACATCTCCCATGCTCCTCCCAAGGTTCACTGTTTCCTGGAAGTATTCTGCAGCTTTCGCATAATCCTCAACTGTGTAATAGAAGACTCCGAAGGTGTTGTAAATCCTGCAGATTTCAAAGGGGTCCCTGGTTTCCCTGGCAATCTTAAGGGCATTCTGCAGATACTGGAGGGCTACATTGATTTCACCCTGGTAGAGGTAAATTCTAGAAAATGTGAGAAATATCTTGGATTTTAGAGCTGCGTTTTTTACCTTTTCAGAAAGCTCGATAACCTGCTTCATCCTTTCTTTTGCCTGTCTCAGCTTGCCTTGCTTCCACTCAATCTCTGCAATTTCCCGCTGGGATTCAACAACACCATCAATGTCATCTATCCCCTTTGATAAGCCTTCAGCCTCTTCATACTTTGCTCTCGCGGCGGCATAATCTCCTCTGGCTCCATACACATCGCCTACACGGCGGATAGCCCTCGCCAGGATGACTTTGTTCCCTGTGTTTGTAGCAATATTTGCTGCCTCAAAGTAATTGGTAAGGGCTTCATTGAAATCTCCAATAACCAGAAAAAGGTCCCCTATGTATAGCAATAATTCTTCAATTATTTCTGGCTTAGTTTTCTCCTCATCTAGAATCATCTGGATTTGCCGCATTGTCTTCAAAAATATCTTAATTCGTTCCTCTCCGTAGGGCTTCAGCACCTCAACAAGCCCCTTGCCAAGCTTTGGAATATCCTCGTACCTTGGCTCCTCTGGATTTATTGAGTAGCTTTCACATACACTTTCGTAGAGGGTTTCTCCTGTGTCTCCAACAATTTTTCTCAGCGTTTCCACGACCAAGTTTCGAATGAGGCTTTCTTCAGCCACAACCCCTACATGTAATTATACAATTTATATTTTTCGCACATCCAAATTCGCACATCCAAAATATGAACGCACTAACTTCCCAAAGATTGGGTAATAGGGTCAACGAGATTTTGATGGGTCAAACGATACAAAAAGAAGGGAATTGCAATAAATGAACGGAACGGACATTACTATGCGTTTCAGAGCCATAGTGTCTGGGACCCGGAAAAACACCGGACCCGGAAAGTGACAGATGAATGTTTAGGTGTAGTAACGCCAGAGGGTATAATACATCCAAAGCACAAACGCCCAGTCACAGGGATTCTTGAGGCAGGCAAGATGGCAAACAATACTTGCAGCGGCAGTGCTAAAGCTGGCATACCTTGAACCACTCAAGCGGTTGTCATTTCAATACCATACAAGTTATGCATCCAGACTTTGACAAGATGCACATTTATCTAACCCGAAGTTTCGCAAGTTCATTTTTTAGAGGGTGATAGGACACATTGCATCATGCGTGCTCTGGAAGCGCGTGAAATACTAGATTTTATGGAATACTAAAAAATAAAAATCGTTTTTCTCATGTTTTAGTAGGGCCAGCATTTTATATTCTGCAAGAGATTTAACAACAGTAATGTTTATATACTGCGAAACTTGGGTAGCAATGTGATAACTTATTCTCCGAATCTGAGAGCAGGTAAAGCTGTATAAAAATTCCAGCATCCCAATGACCTCTCTGCTTCATTCCTGTGAATAAATACACCCACCACCTCCATGGCAACCCTTATTATTCCGCCTGTTTATTCTCTCGCCATGCGTATTGCGGTGCTTATCAGGGACAGATGCCAGCCTAAAAGATGCTTCATGGAATGCGTAAAATACTGTCCAAAGATGAGGATGGGTACTGAAACAATTACATTTGACGAGAAAGGATTTCCTGTTATTTCAGAGGAGCTATGCGCTGGCTGCGGAATTTGTGTCCACAAATGTCCTTTTGAGGCCATAAGAATAATCAATCTGGCTGAGGAGCTAAAAACAGACCTTGTCCATCAGTTTGGCCAAAATGGATTTCGGCTCTACAGATTGCCTGTTCCGAAGGAGGGGCTTGTCACAGGGATTCTCGGTGAAAACGGAATTGGAAAGACCACTGCAATCTCCATTTTGACAAACAACATTGTGCCAAATTTTGGAAATTGGGAAAAAGGTATGGAAAGGGAGGATGTGATAGACCACTTCTCTGGCACTGAGCTGAAGGACTACTTTGAGAAAATATATAGCGGAAAATTTCGGACTGCACTAAAACCTCAGTATGTGGACAAAATTCCGAGAGTGGCAAAGGGAACAATGAGAGAATTGCTCAGCAAAATTGCACCACTAGAAAGGATAAAATCGGCAATTGAAGATTTTGGTTTTGAAAGTTCACATCTTGAAAAAGATATAGCAACTCTGTCTGGTGGAGAACTTCAGCGCCTTGCCATCCTAGGAACAATTCTGAAAGATGCAGAGGCCTACTTCTTTGATGAGCCCTCTTCCTATCTAGACATCTACCAGCGAATGAAAATGGCAAAAATAATAAGGGAACTGGCAAAGCAAAGGATTGTTGTTGTAGTGGAGCATGACCTGGCTGTCCTGGACTATCTTGCAGATAATGTGCACCTGCTCTATGGCTCTGAGGGAGCCTATGGTGTTGTGGTGCCTCCAAAGGGAGTGAGAACTGCAATAAACACCTATCTTGAGGGGTATCTC
>JAWACX010000015.1:0-16637 GCA_038896575.1 Thermoplasmata archaeon | reverse complement strand
GTTTTGCCAACACCGCTTTCGCCAGCAATAAAAACAGTGGAGCCCTGGCCCTGCTTTGCTTTCTCCAGCTTTTGGTTGAGCAACCCAAACTCCTTTTCTCTGGCTACAAATTCTGGTGGTAGATTGAGCATTCGGTTTTCTGTATTAAAATTGGGTATTTAGGTATTTGCATGGTGAAGGCTGACATGAGTAGCCACAAAATTATTTCTCCCAGAAAATGTTTAGATTCAAAAGCTAGCATAATTCACAGGCATAGAATACCCATCCCAAAGGTATATATAGCATCTCTCCTAATCACTCCCCGGTGAACTCCATGAGTTTAGAGAGTAAAACTACAAAGAGTTTGGTTCTCCAGGAACATGGAAATCTGGGAAGACGATACCAAGAGGGACTTCTGAGGGGCTCCAGTCCTAGAAATGCGATGAGGATAAGAAAAGATAGGAAGGCAAAACATGCCAGGATTGCATGTGCCTTTCTACTTTGCGTCCTTGTTTTCAGCGGGATTGCAGTGGTTGCATTCCAGAGCAGCAGTGTTTCTTCCATCAAGATAGATGGTATCTTTGATGACTGGCAAGGTGTAGCGAAAACAAAAAAGGCAAGGGATGTGAATGTGCCAGAGAACATTGACATTGAAGAATATGCAACAGTGGAAACAGGCAAAAATGTGGCGTTTTATGCAAAGGTTTATGGTAATTTGCTTGCTGGCGATGGCAGATACATTGTTGAGGCGCCATCTGAGAATCCAGTGTATGTTGCGAACCATCGGGAGACCGCAATTCCAAATGCAAATGGCAGGGATGTGGCTTATGTGTTCGTTGATACGGACAATAATCCAGCAACTGGATTTAAGCCGTCGCGAAACTTTGCAGTTGGAGCTGACAAAGCCATTGAGATTGTTGGCAAGAACGGAAGAATAGAGGTAAGCAGGGTGCTGACATTTGCAGGTGCGATGGCCTATGAGTGGGCTTGGGACATTGGTGATAGCGTCCCTGCAGCAACAAACGGAAAGGAATTGGAGACGATGGCGGGCAAAGGCTTACTTGGTGCTTGCCAGCATTACGCAGTTTATTTCTACATGTTCGACTGGAAAAACAGAGCTTCTGCGACACTTGAGTACACTCAGGTTTCAGAAAACGGAAGAACAACTTACCATGATATTGTTATGGATGCCTCGCTTTCTGAATGGGACCAGGACGAGAACATGGGAGGCAGGGACAATGTGAGTTGGTATTTCACATGGAATGAAACATCGCTTTTTGTAGGATGTGCAAGAGGGGGAACCTTCCATGGAGGCAATGATGACTATGATGTGCTCTGGCTTTACCTGGATACCGAAACAGGAGGGACAACAACTTCTGTGGATTGGAATGGGCAGCACGCTCTTCCATTTGCTGCTGACTGGTGCTTTGTTTTCAAGCCAACTCCCTATGGAGATCCGAACTATTACTGGAATCTGAGACACTGGAATGGTAGTGAGTGGCAGATAGACATGCCTTATACTGGTAATGACGGTTATCCTGCCTGGCACTGGGACAACGGAATTGCAGAAATTGAACTTCCACTAAGTGATATAGGGAATCCTGCACAGGTTAACATACTCTTCTACATGACAAACGGAGCAAGTAACTATCTCTTTGGTGCATCTCCAATGGAGAATCCCACAGGTACAAGCCCGCAGACCTTGCTCTCATACTGGATTATAGACAACCTGGAAGATGGTATTTCCCCCAACACCGCGATGAAGTGGACTGTCCCCTTCGCGGTAAACGGAGACGCAGCTTTGAGTGCAAAGGCAGCGGACTGGAGCTGGGCAGGTGATGGAAGCGAGGCAAATCCCTACATAATTGAAAGGTACAAAATCGTTACATACTCTGGAACATATGGCATCCAGCTTCAGAATACAAATCTCCATGTGGTTATCAGGAACTGCGAATTTGAGAATGTTTCCGGTGGCACAAACAGTGCCGGAATATTGCTCACAACTGCTACAAATGTGACAATAAGGGAAAACATCGTTTATGGCCATACTTTTGGGATATGGCTACAGACAAACAGCGCATGGAATACAGTGAAAGATAACACTGTTTATGGGAACAAGGATGGAATCAGATTGACTACTTCAAGAAATAACACACTGGATGGAAATGAGGCCTTTGGAAATACCAGGGCAGGAATCTACCTTACAGGAACAAAACCAGAGAACAATACCATTATAAACAACTGGCTACATGACAACGGACAGTATGGAATAGATGTGTACGGAGCCACCTATGCGAACAACACAAAGATAATGTACAACAATATCTCAAACAATGGCAACTACGGAATCTATATTGCGAATTCTTACTCAAACATCATAACCTATAACTGGTTCTACAACAATACCCAGTATGCCATTTACATAACTTCTAGTGCTACAGATAACTATATCCACCACAACAACTTCATCGCCAACAACGGAACCAGCAAGGGGAACGGCGGCAACTCTCAAGCATACGACAGCGCTAGCGGTAACTACTGGTACGACAACACAGTCAACGAAGGCAACTACTGGAGTAACTGGGATGGGAACGGAAATGGGACTGCGAATGCCTACCCCATTGCTGGAGGCACAGCAAGTGACTGGTATCCGCTGGGAAGCCCTGTTGTGGCAGAGTTTTCTGCAATGCCCCTGTTCTTGCTTGCCCTTGGCTGTGTCTTTGTTCTAGCCAGGGTGAGAAAACAGACCAAACACTCTTAATTTTTTATAATTTTTTAGGAAACTCAATCTCTTCCTCTCACCTTCTCTCCCGCGTTCACAAACCCGAAGCCAAGGCTGTTTCTCTCCCCGAACCCAGTATCTAGACCGAACTCAATTATTTTTCTTTGCACGGAATCCATGTGTGTCCAGTAGAAATCCCAGAGACTACCCGCGGCACCATAACTTTTACCTCCTATCACATACCTCAGATTTACCTGTTTCTTGAACACAAACTGCTCAAACAAGTCATAATTCTGGATTTCGGTGCCATAAAACTCATTGTACTTCTTTATCAGATTTTCACTCACCTGTTTGAGGAAGGCCTCGAAAGGATATTTGGGTCGCCAGTACACATACCTTCGCTTTCTCTCCTCCTCTGGAATTCCATAACGGTCATAGAGGGCCTCTGGTATCCGTACAATTACAGGTGTGGCACAACTCACACATGGTTTTGGTCCCAACTTGAGCTCAAATACAGAGAAATCACAGAGTTGGAACTGCATTTCTCCGATGTTGACTTCCTCACCAGGCCTTAAACAATCTCCGATGCCCTTTATCAACTCCTTGCTGGGCGAGGAAATCATGAAATTTCTTATTTCACCAGTTGCTGCAGGTTTCTGCGGAAAAATCCCGGAGAAACAGAAAAACTTATACCCGGGTTTTTCATGGAGGCCAGGAAAACCTCCTCTCCTTATCACCTCGTAAACAAAGCCCTGGAGTTTGTGGTGTTCATTGGCAATTTCCAGCGCTTTTGCTGCCCTGAGCTTCAAAAGAATTCTCAAGTTGCTCACCTAAATCTCAATTGTCTCCCCGCATTCAAGTTTCTTACCCGGATAATGCTCCTTCTTCACATCTGGGAAAATCAGCACATTTTTGCCAATCTCCATCTTCTCAGGGACTACTGCATTTTTACCGATGACAGTGATTCCAGAGTTCAGATAATCTGGATATTTTTTGTTCGGAGTGCTCTCGTGCCCTGCACCTATGTGGGTCTCAGCACCAACGGTTACATTTTTATCCAGAATTACAGTTTCAAGCACTGCATTCTCTCCTATAACACAATCATGCATTATAACTGAATCATGGACAAAAGCCCCTTTCTTCACGACCACCCCGGGTGAGAGCACAGAATGCACAACCTTCCCCTCAATTCTGCATCCGGGTGAGACAAGGCTATTCAGCACTGTTCCACCGGGACCTATGTACGCTGGTGGTCTGTCGCTCAGCCGCATCTCAGCCAGGTTTGTGCGCAGATTCCATTCATCCAGCTTCAACTGCGAATTCTCGTCCAGCACATCCATGTTTGCCTCCCAGTATGACTGGATTGTTCCGACATCCCTCCAGTATCCCTTAAATGGATAGGCATACACCTTGTAATTCTTTATCATCCAGCCAATTATGTCCTTTCCAAAATCATTTCCCAGTTTCTTCTTAAGCACATTTTCCAGCACATCCATATTAAAGACATAGATGCCCATAGAGGCAATGTTGCTTTTCGGTACCTTTGGCTTCTCCTCCCAGTCCACAATTCTCCCGTCCTCGTCTTTAATTGCAATTCCAAATCTCGGGGCCTCGTTCAGTGGCACCTCCATGGTAGCAATAGTTAAATCTGCATTTTTTTCCTTGTGGTAGTTCACAAGCTCAGAATAATCCATCTTGTAAATGTGGTCACCGGAGAGAATAAGCACCCTCTCTGGCGAAAAATCCCTTATAAAACCCATGTTCTGATAGATTGCATCTGCGGTGCCCCTGTACCAATCAAATTCTTTTTCCCCGGTTCTGGGCGGTAGAATTCTTGCGATTCTCCATCTACCAACGAAATCCCAGGCACTTCCACTTCCGATATGGTCCATGAGAGAAAGTGGTTTATACTGGGTTAGAATGCCAAGCACTCTAACACCGGAGTTGCATGCATTGCTCAGTGTGAAATCTATTATTCTGTACATGCCGGCGAAGGGTACTGCAGGCTTTGCCCTTTTCTTTGCAAGGATGCTGAGCCTTGACCCTATGCCGCCTGCAAGCAGCATTCCCACAGTTTTCCTCATCAGTCCTCACCTCCAATTGTCGTGCCTGGCTCAATTCTCTTCTCCTTGAAGGAACTCTCTGAGGTAAATGGCCAGATTATGCTTCCCTCTCCAATAGAGACTGTCTCTGGAATTCTGGCATTTTTGCCGATGCATGTGATTTTTTTGCTGCCGCCAACAACAGAATTTTTTCCTATCACCACACCCTCATCCACAATCGTGTTTTCCACCACAGTTCCCTCCCCAATAATGCAATCACACATAATGAGGGAATTCCTCACTATCGCACCTTTCTCAACCAGAACATTTGAGGAGAGTATGGAATGGGTAACCTTCCCCTTTATCCTGCAACCCCTGGCTATCTGTGAATCTTCAACATCCGATGTGGAGTAGAACCTGGCAGGTGGCAAATCATAGTGGTAATGCCCGTAAATGTTTGTTCTGATTCCCCACTCCTCAGGGTTTATCTTAGGGTTTTCTCCGAGCAGGTCCATGTTGGTGTTGAAGTACTCTTGAATCGTTCTCGTGTAACCCCAGTAACCTTCGAACCTGTAACCACAAACACTCTTTCCTTCCTGCATCATTGCGGGAATTATATCTCTGCCGAACTCATGGGATTTTTCTTTTGCATTTTTCTTCAATTCCTCAACAAGAACCTCTGTTTTAAACACATAAATCGTGAGTGAGGCCCACTCATACTTTGTTTTTTCTGGCTTTTCCACATAGTCCTTGAGCGTTCCATCCTTTCCTATATCTGCCATTCCAAATCTATGTCCTTCTGTTGGTGGAACCTTCACAAAACCCACTGTTAAGTCTGCATTCTTTTCAAGATGCATAGAAATAATTTCATTGTAATCCATCCGGTAGATGTGGTCTCCCGAGATTATGAGAACATGCTCAGGCGAGTGTTCCTGAATAAATGGAAGGTTCTGATAAACAGCGTCTGCGGTGCCTCTGTACCAATCGCTTGTTCGCACACCTTTGTAAGGCGGTAGAATTTTTATTCCCTTGCCCCTGCCCACAAGGTCCCAGTGAATTCCAGAGCCAATGTGGCTTATCAGTTCTGATGGATTGTACTGAGAAAGGATTCCTACAATCTCTATGCCAGAATTGTGAAGATTGCTCAATGGAAAATCAATGATTCTGTAAATTCCTCCAAAAGGCACGGCTGACTTCGGTCTTGTGAGCGTGAGCACACCCAGTTCATCTACCCTGCCCCCTGCAAGTACCAGTGCAACCAATTTCATGGTTTGGTAATGGACATCGGGTTTAATAAATTTTTGCACACATAAAAAAATTTAATTACTGCGGAAATATACCCTGATACCAATGATAAAACTCACATTTCTCGGCACTGCTGGTGGAAGGTTTGCCACCCTCTATCAAACGAGAGCAAGTGGGGGAGTTTATCTGGAGGATTTCTCTTCTGGAAGAGCGTTCAGGGTGCACATAGACCCAGGACCCGGTGCTTTAATCCATGCTGGAAAAAACGGAATAGACCCGACTCTAACAGATGCCATTATCGTGACCCACTGTCATCCAGACCACTATGTGGATGCGGAGATTCTCACCGAGGCAATGACGATGGGAGGAAGAAGAAAAAGGGGCTTTTTGCTGGGAAGCAGGAGCACGCTGGAGGGCATTGAAAATATTGGTCCATGTGTTTCTAAGTACTTCCAGAAAAATGTTGAGACCTGTATGGTCCTGGAAAAAAACAACATAAAGATGGGAGAACTTGTGGTTACGCCTGCACCTACAATCCATTCTGACCCAACAACTGTTGGCCTCAAATTTGCCACAAGCACTGGCTTTATTGCATATGTGGCTGATACAGAATTTTCAAGGGAGATTGCTGGTGCATACAAAAACGCAAGGGTGCTTATTCTTCCTGTGACAAGGCCCAGAGCTGCAAAAATCCCGTACCATCTCACAACAGACGATGCTTCTGAATTTGCATCAATTGTAAAGCCAGAACTGTGCATTCTCACACATTTTGGCTTGAAGATGATAGAAGCAGACCCGGAGGCAGAGGCACGCTGGATTGAACAGCAGACTGGCGTGAAGTGCATCGCTGCCAGTGATGGAATGCGAATAGAGATTGAGGAGTGAATACTAATTTTTTGGTTAATACTAAAATATTGGTTTCATTCCCATAGTATAGAGAACATCTATTTACTAATTAATAGGATTATGTAATTAATGAAATAAATAAAGTAAACTTGTTAACACACTTCACTCAAGTTTTTTGATTTGGAGAAAGAGTTTATCCTTGCTTGGATCTAGGATTTTATTGTGCTTTGCGTCCGTCCATACTTTAATTCGAAACCTAGTATGCTCGGGAATCTCATGTGGAATGTCCTCTTTCATATCAATCAGCAATTTAAGTAGAGTGCGAAGATGACTATATGTTGACTCCTTTATATCTTCGGGTTTCATATTCTTCCAAAATTCACAAGTCGCGTACCAACTCCCAGGCTGTCGTTTGCCTACCCTACCCAACTCCGAGACATCAAGGACATCTGAAATTCCTTCCTTGTATGCCTGAAGTATGAGGTGTATTACCTCCCCTACCTTCTCTTTCCAGTAAACATCAAATTTGCTACCTCTTTTTCTTGACTTTTCAGTGGCTGCCATTATTTTCTCATCTGTCACCTCCTGAGGAAATGGGTGGTGCGTATCAAAGATAAATACTCTCTCTCCTTTTTCATTCACATATTTCTTAAACTCCAACACAATCCAACCATATTTAGAAGAAAACTCCTCAACTTTAGGAGAAATTTCGTCAATTATAATAATTCGTTCTGGTTCTTTTCTCAATACATCGGAAATAAACTTATGTTTATCCTCCATGCCCTGCAAACTGTTAGAGAGTTTTCCCAGTTCATAAAACTTCTCTATCAGCATATCTCTTTTGCTCGAAGGAGAGAATTTTTCCACTTGCGCTAAAATATGGTCATACAAATCATGGGACGCTAGTTCTATTTCTACAATTGCCCACTTACTATCCTTCACGAAAAGTACCAAAGCATCTGGAATGGATTCTACTCCCCCTTCAGTGCGGACCTTCTGCTTGGGCAAAAGCAGTATGTCCTCCCCAAAAATATATTGTGCATTTGCCAGTACATCCTTTTCAAGTTCGTCCTCTTTGTTATAGTAATGAGGAATGTGGACTATATTATTCGCCACGCAAATTCTTTCCATATTTTACACCAGAGAGGCATATATCTAATGTGCTTATAACTGTTTCCTAATGTTGGTCATTTAATAAAGAGGTTCATTCTTTTGGATAGCCTCTGTGAGACAGTGTACCCTCTCTCCACTCCTCAACCCAGCTAGAGGTGTAAGAATTTCTTTTTTGAGGGATGCTTTCTCAAAAGCCTTCTTTACAACTTCTACATAATCCTCTCCGCCTAACACTACAATTCTATCATACTGACCTAATCCTTTCTCTATTATTTGGTTAGAAAGTTCATCCACACTTATTGGATTCGTATGTTTTTTCTTAAAAGTTACATTATACGACTCAATCAAATCATCTGGACGCAAGAAACCGTATTTTGCAGAGAGGATGAACCAATCATCTGGATGAAACTTTTTTGCATATTTTATGGAGCTTTTTGTAGGTCCCCCAATGTATGCCTCCTCAGCTCTGGTTTTGCCAGCATTTGGATTCTTATCCCAGATTTTCATTTTTCCGCAGGCCACAATGCAAACCGTTTTCATGCTCTCACCTTTCTTCACCTCAATATTGAAACTTCTCTTATATATTTTTTTTAACGCTTTTGGCATTGGGCGGGACCTGCAGAATTACCGTGAAATTATGAAGTATAATCTCTGTTATACTTCATTCGTAGAGCCAGATGTTCCAATTGAGAGTGAAAGAAACATAGTTTTTTAGGCCAGAATCTTGAAACGCATTAAACCGCAAATAAAGCGTTTTCTCATTCCTGCCAATGTGAAATATCATTCTAAAGTAGAAAAACCCCGTAAAAGCAGTTTATTGAAGCCACTCAAGAATACAAAGCAGGCAAAAGTTCTTTATCTTGAATTGTATTGCCGAAAATTATGCAATTACTGAAGGAGTACTACGAGTTCTTCAGGGACGAGATGGAGTATGACGAGTTCGTGAAAATGGTGAGCGAAAAACGAAAGTTATATGGGAACCTGTATGATGATGAGACAATTGTGTTTTACTTCCTGGCTAAGAAAGGATTGTTGGAAGAGGTGCTGCAGAAGAAAGGTTTATAATAGATGATGCATTATTTATAAATGTAGTTATGTATTATAATTTATATATAATGCATTTTAACAGCGGGCGAAAACACCATTAAAATTCAACAAACCTTATATATTCAAAAAATAATGTGGCTGTGGTGAAAGTTTGATATTACCTTCTGGCAAACTGATAAACACTGCACTTGGCGGCAGGGAAACCGCTACCGCAGTGCTTTCTGAAGCGGAAGAAAATAAGTTATCCGGGTATGTGGCAGTTTCAACTGCGAAAGGTGGAAAAACGGCACTGGGTTACTTGCTCTACAAAAACGGAACAATTTGTGGAGCTTACTTTATGAAGGAGGCAGAGTTTTTCGGTGAGGAAGCCCTCCTCAATGTTTTCATGGAACTTCTAAATCCAGAGGCTGTCATTGAAGTACACACATTTGCCTATAAGACCTCCTCAGTCAATATAGATTTTGTCCTCCAGAAGTATCCTGAGGTCAGCTGCACTCCGAAAAAAAGTTACGCTGAATTAATCCAAGATGCGCTGCAAGCTGCAAGCCAGAGAGAAAGTGCTAAACGGCTTGCACTCCTTTCTGAAATTGAGAAAACTGCAGGGCTGAATGTACAAACTCTATCTGGGGAGGTGGTGCCTTCGGAAGAGCCTGGCAATGCAGAATTGCTTCGTGAGGAAATTGAAAGGTTGAAGGCAAGCAGCTTAACTTTGTTAAGACATTTGTCCAGCAGAGAAAAGGCTGAACTGGACATAGAACAGATTGCAGAAAAGCGTGTTCTGGAATTGAGGCTTGCGAAGGAAAGAGAGGAACTGGAGAGGAGAAAGAAGGAACTGGATGAGCTTGAGAAAAACCTTCAGGAGAAGGAGGGAAATCTGAAAGCTTATGAGGCTTCCTTGCGGAGCCGAGAAGAAAAACTGAAAAAGGAACTGGAGCGACTTTCAAATGAGAAAATTGAGATTTCCAGGGCATGGACCGAAATTGCTGCCCAGATTGAAAAGAACGCGGAAACCAAGAGAAATATAGAGACGAAACTGGAGGAAATGGTAAAGAGAGAGGAACAGTTTCTGGAGCGTGAGAGGAAACTTGCAAATGAAGAAGAAAAAATTGTGAATGAAAATAAAAGAATTGAGGCCAGATTGAAGGAGCTGAAGGCAGAGGAGGAAAGGATAAAGGAATTAAGTGCAAACCTTGCGAGAAGGGAGGATGAGATTGCCAGAAAAGAAAGAGAACTCAAGAAGGAGCTCGGAGAGCTGGCTAAGCATTCCGAGGAACTCAATGCAAAAAAGAAGGAACTTGAGCTGGACGAAATGAAGTTGGAGAAGGAGAAGAAAAAGCTTGTTGAGGAGAAGGAGGCCATAGAGAAGGAGAAAATTTATCTGGAAAAGGAGCGAGAAACCATAAGGGGCAGATTAGAGGAACTGGCAGAAAGGGAGAAAAAGCTTGCGGAAAGGGAAACTGAGATCAATGAGTTTGAGAATGCTTTGGCCAGAGAAAAGAAAAACTTGAAGGAGATTGAGACCAGATACTTGAAAAAGAAGGAGGAAGTTGAGAGGAAAGAAAGGGCACTGGCCACTCGGGAGAAAGAATTGAAGGAGCATGAGATGGAGATTGAAAGAGAAAAGGAGAAGATTCGTGCACTCTATGAGGAGATAATTGGAAAGGAAAAGGTGCTGGCTGAAAAGGAAAAGGAGATGAGGAGCGTTGAGGAAAGGATTAAGGAAAGAGAGAGGGCTATTGAGCAGAAAGAAAAGGAAATTGCAGCGAGCTTGGAAAAAATTGCAGAGGGACGCAGTTTCCTTGAGACTGAGCGAGCAAAGCTGGAAAAAGAGGCAGAGAAATTGCGGGGAGAGATAGAAAAGGAGAAGAAGAAGGTGCTGGAAAGGGCAAAGGAGGTTGTTGAGAGGGAGAAGGCGCTGGATGAGAGAGAAAAAGAAATAGAGGCCCTGGAAACTCAGGTAAAGGAGAAACTTGCTTCCCTTGCAGATTTGAAAGCAAAGATTGAGGAGGAGAGAAAAGCTCTGGAGCAGAGACAGGGAGAAGTTGAGACAAGGGAAAAGGAGATAGAGAAAAAAGCACTGGAGATTGCAGAGGCACAGAAGAAGGCTGAAGAAATGCTGGCTGCAAGACAGGCGGAGCTTGAGGGGAAGGAAAAAGAGCTGGCAAGGAAAGAGAGAAGCCTGGAAGAAAAGGAAAAACGGTTACAGGAGAAGGCGCAGGGCATAACTGAAAAAGAGAAGGAGCTGAAACGCGGGCTTGCCGAGATCCTCAAACGCCAGGAAGCACTGGAGGAAAGAGAGAAGGAAATTGAGAGCGCTGAGCGGGAAATTGAAAATAAAAGGAAGGAAATAGAAGAACTGGAAAATGAAAAAATTGAGAGATTAGAGGAAAGAGAGAAGGAGCTTGAGGCAAGGGAGAAAGCACTTTCCAGCCGTGAGGAGGAACTCCGAAAGAAAGAAAAGGCAATCCAGGAAAAACAGATGGAATTTTTGAAAATCCGGGAGAGCCTGGAGAAGATTTGATAATGTATATTGCGTGATACATTTACAAATTAATTTTACATTATTTATGTATAAATAATCTCAAAACAATGAGAAAAAGTTTACTAAGAAAATAGTAGCAACCAATTTTTTGGTAATTTACGCATGAGTGCCCTGATAAGGATACTGGCATAAAAGGAGTTAGGGAATCTGTAACCTTTCAAAAGTTTTAATTAACCATTTGCTATATTGGTAAACCATGCGAAAACAGATTACCGATACATTAGCTGACCTCATAAGGTTCAAATCCTATCTTGAAGAGGAAAAGGCTGACATAATCAGATATGTGGTAGATTACCTCTCACCCCTGAACATGAAAATAACGGAGTATGGAGATGATAGTTCGCCAGCTATTCTTGCCGAGTTTGGCGAGGGTGGTGTTGTGTTTGCCGGTCATCTTGATACCTGTCCGATAGGCGAATTCTGGACATACACCCAGGCCCAGGTAGTAGATGGAAAGATGTACGGACGAGGCAGCGCGGATATGAAGGGCTCTGTAACGGCAATGCTCAACGCTGCCAGTGAGCTTGTGAAACGCGAGATTCCGTTTGCAATAGCCCTCACAACCGACGAGGAGACAACAATGAGAGGTGCCTCATCGCTCTGCAGGGCAAAGTCCATCAGAAATGCACCTGCAATTGTGATAGGGGAGCCGACAAACCTGAATGTAGGTTATGCTGAAAAAGGGCTTATGTTCCTTCAGATAGAGACAATTGGAAAGGCAGCCCATGGTGCAATGCCCCATCTTGGAGAGAATGCAATTCTCAAAATGATGAAGGTTTTGAGAACACTGGAAACATTCAAAGACAGTGTGCAGCATCCCCAGCTTGGAGGAGTGACAATAAACATAGGCACGATTTCAGGCGGTGAAAAGGTGAATGTTGTTGCTGACAAATGCACGGCTATGATTGATGTTCGTTTTCCGCCACCCCATACGGTCAAAACAATCTACGATGCACTGAGCAAGCACATGCACACTGCAAAGAAGCAATTTGTGCTGAACAAGATGTTTGAACTCCCTGCAATTGAAATAGACCCGAAGTCAGAGGTGATAACAGGTACCCTTGAAATTGCCAAGACAGAACTTGTGGGTCTGAAGTACACTTCGGAACTGGTAAAATATTACGAGGTTAACAGGAATGTTGTGCTGTTTGGCTGCGGAGATGAGGAAGTTTCCCACCATGTGAACGAATATGTGAAACTTGAGGATGTGCTGAAGGCCTCGGAAGTTTATAAGAAAATTGCTGCAAGATTTGCACCGAAGTGAGGAGATGCATCCAGCAAAAGATATAGAAGGCACAAAGTCAGATAGGCTTGCGGGAAAGAAGATTGTTCTTGGTATTACAGGAAGTATTGCTGCAGTTGAAACTGTAAAACTGGCGAGGGAGTTGATAAGACATGGAGCCACGGTTATACCCGTGATGACTAAAGCAGCCACCTCTATCATCGGTGTCCAGAGCCTGCATTTTGCAACTGGTAATCAACCAATAACTGAGATTACAGGCTCTGTAGAACATGTAATGTACTGTGGTGCCAGGGAGGAAAGGGCGCACCTTCTTCTGATAGCCCCAGCAACTGGAAATACAATTTCAAAGATTGCCTGTGGAATTGATGACACACCTGTGACAACCTTTGCAACTACTGCAATTGGAACAGGGATTCCTGTACTTATTGTGCCAGCAATGCATGAAACAATGTACACCCATCCACTCATTCAGGAAAACATTGCCAAACTCAAGAAGATAGGAATCCATTTTATCCAACCTAGGATTGAGGAGCACAAGGCAAAGTTTCCTGAGATTGAGGAAATTGTAGCCTCTGTTATAAGGTTGCTCGGAAAGAGAGATTATGTGGGTAAAAAGGTGTTGGTTATAGGAGGGGCCTCCTACGAACCAATTGACGAGATGCGGATAATCACAAACCTCTCAAGCGGAAGGATGAGTGTGGCCATTGCAAAGGAGGCTTTCTTGCGAGGCGCAGATGTGGTTTTTCTTGCTGGAAGAATAGAAGTTCCTTTGCCCGGGTACATCACCACAATGAGATTTACAACTGTTGAGAACTTGGTTCAAAAACTGGAAAGACTGGATTATGATTATATCTTCGTGCCAGCGGCTCTCTCAGATTTCTGTGTGGAAAAAGCGAAGGGAAAATTGGCATCTGCAAAGGAGCACAGAATAACACTCAGGCCATTGCCAAAGGTAATAAGGACCCTGAGGGAGAGATGCAGGGGAGTGATTGTGGGATTCAAGGCAGAGCCAGATTGCGAAGAGAACAAGCTGATAACTCGTGCCATTACCTTTCTGAAAAACACAAACCTTGATTTTATCTGTGCCAATACGCTCAGGAATGCGGGAAGCGAGGCTGGAGAAGTTTTTCTGATTGACAGGGAAGGGAAAGCCACAAAATTTACAGGAACAAAAGAAAAAATTGCAGAAAAAATTTTTGATATGGTGAAAAGATAAACTTACTTGGAACGCAACTCAGGTGCAACTTCCTTTACCTGCTCGCTGTCTAGAATCTTTGTAATCTCTTTTTCGATTTCTGTGAGCTTTAGTTCCATTCTTGCAAGTCTGCAGTTTATGCAGTTGCACCCTTCCAGCGGCACCTCTTCTGCCATATTTCACCCCCTTTTTCGTATTTTCTCCAGACGAGGAGCGCCATCAACATTTTTTCACTCCGTTGCATTTTGTATGCATTTTGTATGCATTAGGTATATTATCTGCTCCATATATAAACATTTCGGTTCGCTCTATTTTTTTGTTATTTTTTGACATAAAACATTGACATCTTCTTTTCACTCAGCACGCTGCTAGAGCCATCGTCTGAATGCTACCAGATTCAAGGACAAACTTTTTCTAACAGTTTCCTATTCCTGCAACCATGGAAATTCCATTTGTGGGCAGAGACAAAGAAATTCAGGAATTGAAGCAGGGGCTTGAATCTGTGAAGAAGGGCAGGGGGAGAATGTATTTTATCACGGGCCCTGTGGGCATAGGGAAAACCCGTCTTATCATGGAGGTTTCTAAGTTTGCAGAGAAGGAAGGATTTATTGTGCTTTTCGGTCGCTGTCTTGATGAGAAAGCGGTGCCCTATCTCCCGATAACAGATGTGCTTGAAAAGTATTCAAGGCGTGTAACAGACGAATCCTACACCCCAATTGCGCTGATAGGGGCTGGTGGGGAGATTGTGGAAGAAACTGGCACTGGAGCGGCAAGGGAAAGAACAAGGGTGCTGGAAAACTACCTGAGAAAATTCACGGAAATTTCTCAAAAGGCCCCGGTGCTTTTCATTCTTGACGATGTGCAATGGGCTGATTCAGGCACGCTTTCCTTCCTCCATTATCTTTCCAGAGCAATTTCAGATATGCGAATTCTTGCAATTGCAGCGTATCCAGATGAGTATCTGAGAATGGTGGGAACGACACCTTTTACTGAAACTATCCATAACATAAACATTGAGCGAAACTGCATGGCAATTACCCTTTCCCCGCTCGGAGTGAACGATGTTTCGATAATTCTCGGTGCGATTCTTGGCACCTGGAAACTTCCGAAGGAACTTGTTGAGGAAGTCCATGAAAGAACAGGTGGCAACCCTCTTTTCGTGGAGGAGGTAGGGAGAGCAATTCTGGAACAGGATTTGTTTGACCCAACAAAAAGAAAACTTAAGGTGCTGCTCAGCGAAATTCAGCTACCTGGCACTGTGAAAACCATAATTTCCCAGAGAGTCAGCAGGTTTGATGAGGATACAAAGAAGGTTCTCAGGAGTTGTGCAATTCTTGGTCGGATGTTTGAGTATGAGGCACTGAAAAACACCGTGGAAATGGAGGAGGATAAACTTCTTGACATTCTTGACCGTCTTATTGCCACAGGATACATTGAGCAAGCCCATGCAAAGGAGGAGGTCTATAAGTTCGTCCACAACCCAGTTTATGAGGTAATTTACACAGAGACCTCGGCGCCCAGGAGGCGATTGATGCACAAAAAGGCCGGAATTGAACTTGAGAAACTCCATGGAAAGGATAAGAAGTACTATGCGGAAATCGGGAGACATTTCATACTGGGCGGTGAGCCCAAAAAAGGGGCCCATTACAAGATTCTCGCCGCAGAATTCGCAATGGCAAACTATGCTACTGAAGAAACATTGAAGAACCTGCTGGAGGCTGCAGGTGTGCTTGAGAACATTCAGGAGGAAGAGGTGAAAAGGGAATATGGAACAAAGATACACAGAATGCTGGGAGACTGCTACTCCATTCTTTCCAACTTTGACAAGGCAATTTCTGCCTATGAAACTGCACTCCAGAACACTGAGGATGCAAAGGTAAGGATAGGAATTCTCATCAAGATGACCTATCCCTACATAGAAAAGGGAGAGTTCCAGAAGTCAATTGAAATTCTTGAGAATGCCCTGATGCTTGCAGGCGAGGATGCAAGATTGATGAGCGAGATATATAGAAATCTTGGCTGGGTCTATGAGAAAAAGGGAGAATACAAAGTGGCTGTGGATTACTATCAGAAGGCAGCTGAACTCAGTGATAAAGTAGGGGACGAAATCCTCGTGGGCGAGGCATACCACAGGCTTGGTACAGGACTCTGGTTTCTTGGTGACCTGAAAAGGGCAAAGGAATACATAGAAAAAGGGCTGGAGATAAGGAAGAAGTACAATTTGAAGAAAGGAATTGCGGGTTCCTACAACAATCTTGGAATTATCTATGGAGATATGGGTGATGTTGAAAGGTCCCTTGATTTCTATGACAAGGCAAAGAGGATTTACGAGGAAATTGGTGACCTCTCAGGGGTTTCTACAATTTACAACAATGTTGCTGGTATTTACTCGCTTAAAGGTGAGGACGATGAGGCACTTGAGTTCTACATGAAAGATTTGGAGATTTCAAAGAGAATAGGGGACAGGACATCGGAAATGCTGGCAACGAGTAACATAGGAACAATTTACCAGGACAGGGAAGACTATAAAACTGCCCTCCAGTATTATGAAACAGCCATCAGGATTTCCAAGGAACTCGGAGAGAAAAGAATGTATGCCAGCACCCTAACTAGCATGGCTACAACCTATGCGGAGATGGGGAATCTAGAAAAGGAAAGGGAGC